>JAMOQN010000225.1 GCA_027063985.1 Desulfohalobiaceae bacterium | reverse complement strand
ACATCTTCAGTTAATGCAGCCAATTTTCTCAAAGGTGGCTCTTTGTGAGCAAATCTAAACTTTTTAAATATCCTTTCTACCTTGTGGAGATAAAATCTAGCATAGAGCTCCCAGATCCAGTGTTGGATAAGGTCCTTTAATGACTTTTTAAATAAGGCCCTCTGGTCATAGGATTCATTAATAAATCTCTGGGCAAAGAAGTTTTGTATTGAGGGAAGTTCTACTTCAACCCCTTTTGAGATCAGCCAATCAATTATATTTTGATTTGAAAAAAAGTTATATTTTACAAAGATCTCCCCAACAATTCCCACCTTAGGCACATTCACCCTGGAGATAGGAAGCTTGTTGAATTCTAAAACAGCCCTGTTCAATACATCTAAAAGATAATCAAAATCTCCCTTTTCTATGCCTTTGCCAATTTCTTTTAAATAAATGGTATGCAAATATTTTGCAGACCCATTAATCCTCTCCCTTGGAACCATGGCCAAATACATCCTGGCCAGACAATCTCCAAAGATTACACCCATACCCAATCTCTTAAAAAAATCCTCTCTATCAATTTCAAAGCCAGGCTGGGGATTTATCTCGTCATTTGAAATTGCCACTACAGGAACATCACTATATCCCATGGAATTAAGAGCCTTTTTAACCAGGGCCACATAATTAGACGCCCTGCACTGCCCACCAGTCTGGGTCAAAATTACTGCAGTATTAGTTGGATCATATTTCCCAGACTTAAATGCCCATACAATATCTCCAGCCACCAGGATTGCTGGATAACACATATCGTTATTTACAGATTTTAGTCCCCATTCTACAGATTTTTTAGTCTGGGGAGGCAAAACTTCTACATTATATCCAAAGGGTCTAAACGCATAGGGGACAAGGGGAGAATAAAATGGTGAAAAATATGGTGCAATAAGGGTTCTTTTCTTATCTGTTTTTTGAAACACCCTTTGCTTCTTGCTTACTCTTTTAAACTTTGATCTCTTCTCTTTCTTTTGCGGTGCGGTTGCTTCTAGCATTGAACGAAGTCTGATCTTAACAGCACCAAGATTTGCTATTTCGTCCATTTTTATTAGGGTATATATTTTATTATTTCTATCAAATAATTCTTTTAACTCATCACTTACAATTGCATCTGGACCACATCCAAAAGAGGTTAGATGTACTACATCTGCTATTTGTGATTTACATATGTTTTTGGAAACTGCATATAATAAATTAGAATACTCCCATTGGGTGAGCACATTAATATCTTTTAAAGATTCACTCTCATCTATGGGATATTCCCGCTCACTCATCACATAAACACCTAAATTTGCCAACAGCCCATCTATTCCGTGATTTATAAGGGGATCAATATGATAAGGCCTTCCTAAAACTACAATAACCCTTTTGTTTTTCTCTTCTGCCTCTTTTAATAATTCTTTTCCAATTTTTCTTAAATCTTCTCTATACTTCTTCTGTTCCATAAAAGCCAGATCAACTGCCTTTGCTACTTTTTTATAAGATATCTTAAACTGCTTAAAAAATATATAAAGCTGATCTTTTAATAATTCTTTATCTTTAAAACTAATAGCTGGACTATCAATGGGGACATCTAACTCCTCAATAACCAAACTACTTTTTACAACATCTGGATATCCTGTAACCACTGGACAGTTATAGGTATTTAAAGAATCTGAAAATTCAGGGGATTCATATACAACATTTGGATAAAAGATTCTATCAACCCCTTTTTGAATAAGGTCTAATATATGGCCGTGAACCAATTTGGCAGGAAGACATACATTCTCAGACATTACATAATTAACTCCCTTCTCATATAGGGAGAAGGTTGAAGGAGACGAGAGTTCTACTTTAAATCCCAGATTGGTGAAAAGTGTGCACCAAAAAGGAAATTCTTCATACATATTGAGGACTCGTGGGATACCATAAGTCAAAATTGGCTCTTCATCTGGCTCAAAATTCCTATTAAATAAAAGCTTTCTCTGGGTTTCTATAAGGTTTTTGCCCTTATCACCAAATTCACCAACTTCATTATTAAATACCCTCTCACACCTATTTCCCGTATAAAAAACCTTATTGTTCTTAAACTTCATTTTTAACACTTCACATCTATTTTCGCACCCATTGCAATGAATAATCCTTGTTTCAAATTCAACTGGAGAAGTAAGTTCTGAAATATCTATTTGAGAAAATCTGGAACTATCTCTTTTATATTCATCAAGGGCAAAAAGTGCTGCCCCATATGCGCCCATGAGCTCCACAATATCTGGTCTAATCACCTCTTTTTCAAGTATGTTCTCTAAGGCCTTAAGTACCAAGGGATTTTTAAAGGTGCCACCTTGAACTACTATTTTGTCTCCAAGAAATGATTTGTCTGTAAGTTTCAAAACCTTGTAAAGGGCATTTTTTACAACAGAATAGGCAAGCCCTGCAGATATATCCGATATCTTTGCACCCTCTTTTAAGGCTTGTTTTACCCTGGAATTCATAAACACTGTGCATCTTATTCCCAGATCATATGGAGATGTGCTTAGAATACCTATTTTTGCAAACTCTTCCACGGAATATCCTAAAGACTTTGCAAATGTTTCAATAAAGGAACCACAACCAGAAGAACACGCCTCATTTAAATGAATATCAGTAATAACTCCCTTCTCTATCTTAATGGCCTTCATATCCTGGCCACCTATATCCAGGATAAACGAAACATCAGGCTCAAAATAAGAAGCAGCCCGAAAGTGAGCCATGGTCTCAACGAGCCCAAGGGGGATAGAAAAAGCTGCCTTGATCAAGGATTCCCCATAACCAGTAGCACAACCACACTCTATTTTTGTATCTAAGTTTAGAGATTTAAGTTTATCTACAATTATTTTAAACCCTTCACAAACAGTTGAGATGGGATCACCACCATTGGAGTTATAATAATCTGCAACGATCTCTCTATTTTCATCTATCACCACAATCTTGGTGGTTGTAGAACCAGAATCTATGCCAACAAAAAGTCTGGACTTAAAATCCATTGATTGGTCTATCCTGGGCACTTTAAAACGAGCATGCCTTGTTTCCCATTTATTAAATTCATCCATATCCTTAAATAATACAGGCAAAGAAGAGACCTTTTTTAAAGAGGTGACATGTGAGGTGCTCTTTTTTAGCTTTTCTATCAACTCATTAAAACTTATAGGAGTCCTAGATGAAGGCACTATCACACTTCCTTTTGCTGGGATAAGATATGGAGTTTCATCATAGACAAAATCCCCTTCATCTAATCCCACTACACTTGCAAAGGACCTTCTTAAATTTGAACAAAAACTAAGTGGGCCACCACCAAGTAACACCTTTTTTTGTATTAATTTACCCCTGGATAAACCACTTATCACCTGATAGGCAACAGAATGAAATATTGAACCTGCAATATCCTCTATGGGAACATTTCTACTAAGCAGTGCCTGCACATCTGTCTTGGCAAATACGCCGCAGCGAGAGGCGATTGGATATATGTTCTTTGCCCTGCCTGCTAGCTCGTTTAATTCTTCAATTGACACATTTAAAAGCGCAGCCATCTGGTCTATAAATGCACCTGTTCCCCCTGCACACGCCCCATTCATCCTCATGTCAGGTCTAAAATCTCTATCAAAAAACACTATTTTTGAGTCTTCTCCACCAATATCAATAAAGGTCTTAACATCGGGATAGTTATTTTTAATAAAATAAGTAGCCGCTACTACCTCCTGGACAAAGGGAAAATCCAACTCTTCACAAATGCCCATTGCAGCAGAACCAGTAAATGATATATAAATAGGCTCTGATGAAAGAAGTTCCCTAACCTTCTCCAATTCTGAAATAAGCACTTCCCTCACCTGTGCCCTATGTCGCAGGTATCTATGATATATTAGATCGAAATCTTGATCAAAAACAACAATCTTTGCTGTAGTGGAACCAAGGTCTATACCTATATGTTTTGCCATAAAATTTTTCCTCCAGAATAATTGGCCTGGCTATGACTCACTTTTATTAAGAAGCTTTTTAATTTCATCTTTAAAATAATATCTTCTTAGGCAAGGGATATAGTCTCGAAAAGAACAAAAACTATCAACCATAGCTACCACAAAAGATTCCCAATATAAAGGTGGCATTGGAGTGAGCGGCCACATATGTTTTTTTATAATATCCTCTTCCTTTTTGGACAAGGGATAAATTTTCCTGGCATTTTCCAGGGAAATCTTTGGATGTCTAAAACCATGCAACCTTGGTCCTTCCCTTAGCCAATCATAGTAAAACAAATCATGTAAAAGCGCTCCTTTAACTGTGGAACTTACATCTAGCGACATCTTTTTGGCTATGACAAAACTTATATATGCAACTTCAATTACATGCATGAGTCTGGTCTTATCTCTATGATGGAACGAGTCATTTAATTTTAAGATAGCTGGATTTTTTACATAATCGGCTGCTAAATCCCAGAATTCTTGCCTAAGAGTTTCCTCTTCCTCAGGATTAAAAAAACGAGCTTTAAATACCTTGCCAAAATCTATTCCCATGCAAACTATTACTCCAATTCCAAAAATTAGTTTAGTTGAGATGGGAATAGTATCTAACAATTTCATATAGTTTGGATAGATGAAGTAATCAAACAAAAGGGCAAGTGCAGTCCAGTAGATAGAAAATTTAAGACAAATCAATCCCTTGTAATTAAATCTATTATCAGAATAATCCCAGAGTCTGGTATTAAATAGCTTCAAAGAAATTACTCCTGAGACAAATTCAAGGGTTGTAGTAATAATACCATATAGTAATGCCTTTAAAAATATGTTCGCATGGCTCATTAAATTTGCACAAAAACATAAAATAAGCCCCGCAAATCCATATAAAATTAAATATGGCCCACTTAGCAGTCCAGGATTAACAAAGCGCTTATTTACAAATGACCTATAAACAACTTCTAAAATCCATCCTAAGACAGAAAAGAGGGAAAAGGAAAACAAAAAATTTATCATAATTAACTCCTATTTTTTCTTTTAAAACGAACAAGATGTACTGACATTCACCGTATCCCCTCTTCCCCAATTAGTCCCTCATATCAATAACTCTTTTTGATTTTGCAAAGGTACGGGGCAGTTTTCCAATGTCCACAAGCTCCACTTCAATTCTTACCAATAACTTCTTTCTTAAGAGATCGCTAATGGTTTTCTTAAGATTTTCATCTATGTCCTTTGACACATATTCAGCCCGCTCTACCTTTAATTTCATATGATCCAGTCCATCTTTTCTAGATAACTCTATTTGATATTCACTGCTCACCTCTGGGATTCTTTCCAAAATCTCTGCAAGTTGAGTTGGATATATGTTAACCCCTCTAAAAATAATCATATCATCTGATCTTCCAACAATCTTGTCGTGCCTTGGTAGCCTCAATCCACATGGACACTGGCCTGGAATCTTTCTGGACAAATCCCTTGTCCTGTATCTAATTAGCGGGGCAGCCTCTTTTCTTAAAGTAGTCACCACCATCTCTCCAATCTCTCCATCTTCAACAGGCTCAAGGGTATCTGGATTAATTATCTCCAAGATAAAGATATCTGCAAAATAGTGAATTCCAGAGTGTGCTGAGCACTCCAGGCCAGTACCTGGGCCATACAACTCTGTCATACCTGGAATATCAAAGGAATCCTCAAGTCCAAGGATCTGTTCTATCCTCTTTCTCATCTTGGGAGTATGTGGCTCAGCACCAAATATTGCCTTTTTTAAAGAAATATCTTCAGGCTTAAGCCCCATTTTTTTCACTTCCTCAGAAAGCAAAAGTGCCATAGAGGCAGTTGAACAAAGACATGTGGGTTTTA
>JAMOQN010000224.1 GCA_027063985.1 Desulfohalobiaceae bacterium | reverse complement strand
TTGTAGGCACTCTATAACTTAATTCTTTTTTCATCGCAGGAGCGTTTAGAATATTTTGTTTAGGTTGTAAATTTGTTGCCAATTGTGTTTGCGTTGTAAGTAAGATGGGATATCCAGGAGATTCATAAGTTGCTAATGTTTTTTGACAATTAAATGTTTTTATAAACAAGGTGTTACCACTATAGATAGAACAAATTTTTATTGAAATGAGATGATTATCATATTCTAAACGGAGTAAAAGTCCATATTCTGGTTGAGGATTTATTAAGTTGTGTTGATATAGTTCCACTACTTGATAATTTGAAGAAATGAGTTTTTTTAGAAGGTCTTGATAAATTTTTATACTGTTTTTGTCCTTTAAATTTGTGTATAGATAAATAACTGGTGCACCAGGTATAGTAACAGGATCTCCAATTTGAGGCTCAGGACCCAGTTTATACATTATGTGAGCTAGGACTTTATTTTGAAAAAATGAAGAAACCTTGATTACTGAAGATTGAGGAAGAAGGTATAGGGGTAATTTTTTTTCTTTATGTAGTATCAATAATTCTTCCCCTCTCGTTACATTGATTTTATTTTTGGGAAATACAACTCTTTTACCGTATTTTTCTGAGATATTAGAGATAAGTGTATATTTAGAGGGGTAGTGTGTATTTAAATATTGTATAACATCTTCTATGTTGTTAGAATAGCTAAAACTGGTTACAGGGACAAAAAGAATATAAAAAAGGAGAGATACAAAAATTTTTTTTATCATACTTTGTCCTTTTTTCATTTTTGAGATAATATTATACATTAAAAAAGGGACTGGATTCCAGTCCCTTTTTTTCTAATAACTTTTAGACCCTTTATTAGAACTTCCAGATCATCTCGACTGTATCCATTATAGCTCCTTCGTCGAAATCGTCTCCATACAAATCCTCAACCGCGTCCTCTGGGTCAAAGTATGAGAATACATTCCCAAGGGAGAAATGTTTATTAAAGTGATATGTGAGCTGCAGGTCATATTCCCAGCCAACAGCATCATCAATATCCTTTCCATGTATATCTTCCAATGCGCCTGTTTCAGCAAACCAGAAATACTGGAATTGTGTTTTATAAGAAAATTTCTCAATTGCACCTTTACAGCCAATACCCAAGGAATACATACCTGGGTTGTATGCACTACCAGTCTTGCCTATTCCGCCGTAACCAGTTCCTTTACCTCCTAATATGGCAAAGTCATTGGAATATAGATGGGAACCAAGGATTGGTATGTATTTGTAAATAAAGGCATTTTCCATTCCAAAAGTGGGAGCGTATCTAGCTATATTGGTGATTGGGTTGTATGCATTAATATCGTCGTCATTTGCATCGTCATCACCTGACATATAATAACCGCCTATGTAAGGTTTAATGGCGTCAGATATATCAAACTCCAAAGATGCAAAGGCTGCGTAAGCAGATATATCTAAATCTTTTTCAGTCCTTCCATTGGGTAAAGTGAGCTGTTCTTTGTTTCCAACTGCATATACAAATTCTGCCCTTGGCACAATCATGCCTATTTTTCCATAAACCTCTGCACCAAAGTAATTTACAGTTGCTCCCATTGCATCGTTGTCACTATAGGCATAAAATGGAGAAAAGTTCAGTCCCATAACAGGAACAGTTAGTTTTACAGTATATACATTCCAGTCCAATGCATCACCGTCAGTTACTCCAACATTTCCTATATCATCGTATACAAACAGGTCTAATATTTCATAGGAGATACCGTTTATTTTACCTCTTAATCCAACATATGGATGGTCATCACCATAGAGAACACCACCACTCTTTAGGTCCAGAAATTTTGTCTGCCACCCAGTTTCCAAAGTGGTTGGGACCCCATAAGAAGAAAAGTCATATGTGAACTCCAGTTTTTCAACTCCAAAGCTGTTACCAGACATTCCATTCTCTCTTTCTATAGCTTCGGCTCCATTTGTCCTTTCACCTCTGTCAGTATTTCTCTTATCATATGTTAAATCAGATTCTAGGATAACCAAAAAACTCCAGTTTTCTCCGTCACCTTTAAATCCAAGTCTGAATTCACTTCTTACACTTAAGTCATCATCACCTGCCCATCCGTTTTCATCTAGAGTGAGATCATAGGGGGTCTCGTCATCATTAAAGTCCACATTTGTGCTATACATTGGATAGGTCTTTAAACTGCCAAATATCTGAATATCAATATCCTTGCTTGCAGCACTTACCTTTCCAGTTCCCATTTTGGCAAAACAGATAACTGGCGATGCCAATAGAAGTATCAAGATGATAAACAAGATGTTCTTTATTTTTTTCATAATAACATCCTCCCTCCCATAAATTCATTGGTTAATTTAGGCCCCTTTTCCTAAAAATTTTTAATTGGTTAGCTATCTGTTCTTTAACTTGTATCCCACATCTCCTTCCTCCTTTTGTTTAAGGTTTTACAGTTAAAAGTTAACTATTTTTGTGAAATTAAAACTAGTACTAACCTTAAACTTTGTTTTTTTCAAGAATTTTTTAAGAAAGTTTTATAAATTTAATAAGTAAAAAATTGTCTAAATATTTTTTGTGCTATCTATGCAAAATTTTAAATTTGTAATATAATTTTCTTGACAAAAATTGAACAATAGGCATATGCTCTATGTCAGTTGAAATTTTCTTTAGAATAGGGATTAGTTATGAAAAACAAGGTTCTTGTATTGGGATGTGGGAATCTGTTGTTTGGAGATGATGGGTTTGGACCTGCCTTTGTGGATTATTTTAATCTTCATTTTAAGGACAAGTTGTCTTCAGATGCTCAAGTTGTGGATGTAGGGACCTCTGTAAGAGATTATTTATTTGATATCTTACTTATGCAAGATAAGCCCAAAAAAATAATAATTGTAGATGCGCATACCGGTGATTATAAGCCAGGTGAGATCTTAGAGATAGACCTAGATCAGATATCTCCTAAAAAGATATCTGATTTTTCCCTCCATCAATTTCCCACCATAAATCTCCTTAAAGAGCTTAAACAAAACACCTCTGTTGAGGTCAAAGTCTTTGTTTGTCAGACAGAGTTTGTGCCAGATGAAGTATCACCTGGCCTAAGTGATAGTGTAAAAAAGGCCATACCTAAAATGTGTGAAATCATATTAAAGGAATGTGAGGTGTAGCTTATGGTTAGATTTAAAGTGGTAGATATAGCCAGGGTATTTGGTGTCCATAGGAACACCATTACCAATTGGATCAAAAAGGGTGCGTTGAAGGCCAAGCCAATTGTTGGCAGGAAGTATGTGATAGCAGAAGAGGAACTCAGGTCCTTTGCAAGGGAAAACAATGTATCCGATGAAATAATAGAAAAGTTTATTGATAATAATAGGCTTAAGGAAGAACTTATTGAAGACAGGACCTTGAGTGGAGTAGGGATTCGGCACCAAGAAGCTGGTTTGCAGCTAGAAAAAATAGAAAGTGGCCAGCAAATGTACAAACAGAAAACAGTGGGTTCTGTGCTTGTTTTGGGAGGTGGGATAGCTGGAATTCAGACTGTTTTGGACCTTGCAGATTCTGGTTATTTTGTCCATTTAATTGAGCGCTCCTCTGGCATAGGCGGAGTTATGGCGCAGCTGGATAAGACATTTCCAACCAATGACTGTGCCATGTGAATTATCTCCCCTAAACTGGTCGAGGTCGGCCGGCACTTAAACGTTAAACTCCACACCCTATCTGAGGTCATAGAAGTATCAGGTGAGCCTGGAAATTTTCAGGTAAAGGTCAAAAAACATCCACGTTATGTGGATATGGACAAGTGCATTGCCTGTGGCTTATGTGCTGAAAAGTGTCCAAAAAAAGTAGATGATGAATTTAATTTTGGACTTTCAAAGAGAAAGGCAATTTACATAAAATATGGCCAATCAGTTCCTTTAAAATATGCCATTGATCCTAAGAGTTGTATTTATCTCACCCGTGGAAAATGTAGGGCCTGCGAAAAATTTTGTCCTACTGGGGCAATAAATTTTGAAGACAAAGAAGAGATTATCACCTTAAATGTAGGAGCAATTATTTGTGCCCCTGGATTTAAGCCCTTTGATCCCTCTTCTCTTGATTCTTATGCATATAATCAAATTCCAGATGTGGTCACATCTTTGGAATATGAAAGGCTCCTTTCTGCTGGTGGTCCATATATGGGACATTTGGTTAGGCCATCTGATGAAAAAGAGCCTAAAAAAATTGCCTGGATACAGTGTGTTGGTTCAAGGGATACAAATAGGTGCTCAAATGAATATTGCTCCTCTGTATGCTGCATGTACGCCATAAAACAGGCCCTTGTTACAAAGGAACACCTTCCTCCAGGCTCATCATTAAAGCAGTCCATTTTTTACATGGATATGCGTACCCATGGAAAGGAATTTGAGAAATATTTTGAAGATGCAAAAAATAAAGGTATTGAGTTTGTGAGGGCAAGGCCACACACCTTGGAGCCTGGAAAGGATAACAGGGGCGTTGTATTGCGGTATGTGGATGAAGACGGAAAAGTCATAAAAGACGAATATGATATGGTTGTTTTAAGTGTTGGTTTAGAACCCCCTGAATCTGCAAATGACCTTGCTTCTATTATGAATTTTGACTTAGATGAGTACAATTTTGCAAAGACCAGTTCATTTAATCTGGTTCAGACCTCAAAAAAAGGCGTTTATGTAACTGGCGCATTTGGTGGGCCAAAGGATATCCCTCAAGCAGTTACTGAGGCATCCACTGCAGCTGCCGAGGCAGCAAAGCTACTTGCAACTGCTAGAGGGACACTTACAAAGGAAAAGAAATATCCAGAAGAAAGAGATATATCAGGTGAAGAACCCAGAATTGGGGTGTTTGTCTGCTCGTGTGGTATAAATATATCCAGTGTTGTGGATGTAAAAGAACTTGTTGAGTTTTCAAAGACACTCCCAAATGTCCATTATGTGGAAAACACAATGTTTTCCTGTTCAACTGATACTCAAAATTTGATAATTGAAAAAATTAAAGAATTTAATTTAAATAGAATAGTTGTTGCAGCATGTACCCCCAGGACACATGAGCTTTTATTTCAAGAGACCTTAAAAGAGGCTGGTTTAAATGATTTTCTTGTTGAAATGGCAAATATAAGAAATCAGAATTCATGGGTTCATGGATCTGATCCTAAGGCTGCCACTGAAAAGGCAAAAGACCAGATAAAGATGGCAGTTGCCAAGGCGGCACTTAATTATCCTTTAAAAAAACAAAAAATCAAAGTGGAACAAAAGGCATTAATTGTTGGTGGTGGTGTATCAGGTATTACTGCTGCGCTCACTCTGGCAAATCTTGGATATGAATGTTATTTAGTTGAAAAGGATAAAGAGCTTGGTGGAAATGCTTGGAAACTAGATGCCACTTTTCAAGGTGAAAAGATCAGGCCATGGCTAAGGGCACAAGTTCATAGAGTGGAGAATCATCCCAAAATAGAAGTTATAAAGAATGCTACAATAAAAAGTGTTGAAGGGTCTATGGGAAATTTTTCTGCCCAGATAGATGTAGGTAGTGAAGTGAGGCAGATTAAGTTTGGAGCAGCTATAGTGTGCGTTGGTGGGAAGGAATTTAAACCCAATGAATATCTGTATGGGCAGGATGAAAGAGTTGTTACTGCTTTAGAATTTGAGCAAAAACTCAGTTCTAGAAAGATAGATCCAGCTAATATAAATTCTGTTGTATTTATCCAGTGTGTGGGATCCAGGGAAAAAGACAGGCCATATTGTAGCAGGGTATGTTGTACCCATACAATGCAGGACGCAATTAAATTAAAGGAAAAAAATCCAGACATTCAGGTATATGTGCTTTACAGGGATATCAGGACATATGGAGTCAGGGA
>JAMOQN010000223.1 GCA_027063985.1 Desulfohalobiaceae bacterium | reverse complement strand
GGTCCTTGTCCTGCGCTTTACGTAGGAGCATCAATAGTTGCTATGAAATTTTTCTACCCCAGGACTACCCTTGATGTGATTAGTAAATATAATGTGACATTTGTTGTTGGGGTCCCCACAATGTATAAATTCTTAGTGGAAGAACAGAAAAAACGTAAAAAGGATCTTTCAAAACTCAAGGGAGCCATCGCCATGGGATCCCCCTTAAATAAGGAACTTTGTCTGGAAATGCAGAAAATATTAACACCTAATATTTATAATGGCTATGGTACATCTGAAACATTCTGGAACACCCTGCTATTACCTTATGATCTGCCTCAACATGCTGGGAAAATTGGAAGGGCACGTATGGAGGACGAGGTGCGAGTTGTAAAGGCATATGAAGACAGACTGGCAGAGCCTGATGATATAGTGGCTCAAGATGGACAAGAAGTAGGCGAGATTATAATAAAAACCTTAAAAGCATCCTATGATTATCTCCACAAACCTGAGGAAGTTAAACACAAGGTCTACCGGGATTGGTTTTATACAGGAGATATGGGCGTTTGGGATGAAGATGGATATATAACTGTAGTCTCACGTAAAGATGATATGATTATTGTAGGTGGAGAAAATATTTATCCCACAATTATTGAAGCAGCAATTGAGAAACATCCAAAAGTTATGAGTTGTGCAGTTGTTGGAGTGCCAGATCCCCAGCGAGGAGAAGCCCTTGCAGCTTATGTGGTAAAAAAAGATGATACCCTCACTCTCGAAGAACTTAAAACTTTTATACAGCGGGATCCAGCACTTTCCCAATATTATCGTCCTAGATATTATTGTTTTGTAGAAGAATTACCCATGACAGCAACTGGCAAAAAACAACATTACATCTTGCGTCAACAGGCAGAAAAGGATTTAAAAGAAAAGCGGTTAATAAGATCATAATATCTTTATCCGTCTCCTCTAAACCTATAAGAAAGCACCCCCTTTTACCTTTAATGAAGTGGAGGGGGAGGTAACAATCCCTTTCTCTATTCTTCTTGAAACACAATTTCGTTTTTTGAACCGTCAAAACAGACCAAATACCCTGTTATCTCTTTTTTTTCTCCAAATATATTCTGGGCCACATAAGTTTTATCTTTTTTTGTAATCAAATCAACAGATTCCATTATTTTTTCTTTGGAACCTTCTTTTTTTAACAAAATCAAACTATAATCGCACATAAAATTCTCCTTATAGATTTTTTAATGCCTCTTGTATTTCCCTATTCATATTTTGTGTGTGTTCAACCAAATTTAAGATGTACTTTGATGCAGATTCAAGACCATTTGATTTTAATTCATCTGCAAGTTTTTTGTACTCTTCCATATGTTTATTGTTGTGTTCCATCCAATGCTCTAATCTTTTTTTTACTTTTTCAGTATATTCCATCTTTACCTCCTTTGACATATTAATCTATATCTTTTTTCCCTATATTAAGACCATTTTCCATTAATTTTAGTCTAAGTTCCACAGGAGACATACCGTTTTTTTTACAGAGTGTTTTTAAAGATTCAAATTCAGGCCTTTTATAAGACCTATCTTGAAATTTAAATTCCTTTAGAGCAATATCCCCCAAGTTAGTATTAACAGAAGTTGTAAATCTATCTAATTTGACCCTCTTTGTTTTGTTTAATCTCACTCCCAAGCTCATAGTGTTTTTAAAAATAAAATATAAGACATCATCTAGCCTATCTTCAGAACAAATTACCTTTAATATCCCAGCTGGCCTATTTTTTTTCATGACTCCAGGAATAAAAAATACATCCAACGCACCAGATTCTAATATGGTATCAAAAATATATCCTATCTCTTCCCCTGTCATGTGGTCTATATTTGTCTCCAAAACATATACCTCATCTTCTAAAAATCCCTTTTTTTTACCCTCTATTTCTTCAAATAAAATACCCCTTAAAATATTTGGCATATTCAGTTCCATGTGCCCTATACCTATGCCATCTAAAATGAGTTTTCCTTCTGGCTTTTTATTGTAGAAATCAACCACTTGATCTAAGATTAACGCCCCGGTAGGAGTAATAAGTTCCTTATTTTCAGAAGTAAAAAATGTTGGCTTGTCCTTTAGTAATTTTAAAGTAGCTGGAGCAGGTAAAAAAATTTTGCCATGTTCACACAAGATATATCCTTCAAATAGGGGTATTTTTGATGAATAAACTTTTAAAACTCCAAGTTTCTCAAGACAAAAAAAACATCCAACTACATCAACCAGGGTATCAACAGCTCCAACTTCATGAAAATGTACATCGTAAGTTGATATTCCATGCACCTCTGCCTCAACCTGTGCCAATTTTCTAAATGCCTTAATAGACTTTTGTTTTATATGGCTACTTATATTTAATCTATTAACAATTTCTTCTAGATCAGATAAATTCCTAAAACATTGGTTTTCATTATAATGGATATCAACTCTGGTTCCAGAAAAGCCCTTTGTTCTTCTTTTTTGATAAGCTATTTTAACAGGTATGACTTCTGATATAATGGATTCAAGCTCTTTTAGCTCCACTCCGAGATCGGCCATAAGAGCAAGAAACATATCGCCGCTGATTCCACCTATTATCTGGAGATACAATATATTAGTTTTACTCATGATCTTTTTTTTTTTTAACTATTTTTCTATACCTTCTCTAGCCACAACACCCTTTACATAATAATGTTTTATTTCTCTCATCTCAGTTACCAAATCAGCAATATCTATAATTTCTTGTGGAGCATATCTACCAGTTAATATCAATTCCACATCGTCTGGTTTATTTTTAATTATATCAATCACTTCATCAACAGGAAAAAGATTGTAATAAAGGGCTATATGTATCTCATCTAATATTACAACCTGATATTCACCGCTATTTATAATTTCTTTGGACTCTTTAAGGCCATCTCTAGCACGTTTTATGTCTTCTTCTGTTGGGTCGTTGTAGATAAAACAATCCCTTCCAAATTGTTTAATAGTAATTAAGTCACTAAATCTTTTTAAGCTTTCAAGTTCACTATAGTGCATCCCCTTTACAAACTGGCCAATAAATACCTTTAAATTGGCGCCAGCAGCCCTTACAGCAAGTCCTATTGCTGCAGTTGTTTTTCCCTTTCCATTTCCTGTATAAACCTGTACGTATCCTTTCATATTAACTCCCTGTTTTTTTAACAATTTATAACTTACTAAAAAATTTTCCAGCTCCAAATGTTTTGGCAAATAGCTCTTTACTAAACACCCAATTAAAAAACTCTTTTTAAGCTCATATGCCTAATTCTCCAAAAAGTGAAGGTCTTTGTGGACAAGAACACTGGAAAAATGGGTATAAAATTATTCTTCCTAAAGAATTTTTTCATAACATGCTTATGTGGGGGATAAAACACTTGTTGGTAATTGTCAATTAATCTAATTTTATTAGAGGAGAAGCCGTATAACTTAAAAAGGGAAACCTAGAACAGATTTTCTATTGTCTTAAGTAACTCATGTTTACCAAAGGGTTTCATTAAGACCTCACACCTGTTTATCCTACATTCATCATCAAGAGACACAGGATAACCAGTCATCAAAATACAAGGCAAATCGCTCTTAATTACTTTCATTTTTTTTATTAATTCTAAACCATCCATTTTGGGCATTGTGAAATCACTTATCAATAAATCTATTTTATCTGGTTCCTTTAAAAAAGTATTCAATGCATCTTCAGGGTGTGTAAAATCAATAACCTTAAATCCAGTATCTTGTAAAATTTCCTTAACAATAGCTGCAACACTCCCCTCATCATCCACTATCAAGACATGACCTTTCATTTTTTTTTCAATATTAGGGGTAGAAATTTTTTCAACATTTTTTGTCATTTTAAAAGTCACAGGGAAAAAAATTATAAACTCAGTCCCCCTCCCAGGTGTAGATTTGACCTCGATTTCTCCTTTCATATCCTTGACCAATCCATGCACAACAGATAGCCCAAGCCCTGTACCTAGTTCCTGGGGTTTTGTAGTATAGTAAGGCTCAAAAATCTTATTCAGAACAGTAGACTCTATTCCTTTACCATTATCCTTGACCTTTAATACAGCATATCCATTATTTGATTCCGATAAAAAAGGCTTTTTAACCTGTTTTTGAAAATCCAATTCAATTTCAATCTTCCCCCTTTTCGACTCAATTGCCTGGACAGCGTTATTGATTAAATTTAAAAGGATTTGCGTGATATGAGAAGGAAAGGTCCTAACATATACAGGCCCTTTTTTATAAATCTTGCACCTAAATTCTATAGATTCAGGTATCAGGGTCTTTGCCAATTTACATGTTTCCTCTACCAAAGGAACAATATTTATGGATATCCTTTCCTCATGCTTACTTGGCCTAGCAAATGTCAAAAGATTTTTTACCAGATCCCTGGCTTTGTCACAGGCAGATTGAATTTTTTTTATTTTGTCCAGCAATTTTTTATCGTTAGTCATATTGACTAAGAGGTCAGAATATCCAATTATAACAGATAATAAGTTATTAAAATCATGTGCTATGCCCCCAACAAAGGTACCTATTGCCTCCAATTTTTGGGAGTGTAACAATCTTGATTCCAATTCTTTTTGTTTTGTTATGTCTTCAATCAGACCCATAAATGCCTTTTTTTCGCCATAGTTTATGGGTCTAATAAATATTTTCAAATACTTAATGTTATCTGCCCTCTTTATACTTACTTCCTCTCCTTCAACTTCTCCATAAAATTGATCCCCTACCTTATTACACTGTATTAAAATGTGTTCATAAAGGTCAGGGACTACTTCTTCAAATGACCTACCCAACACATCCTCTATTTTTGTAATGCCAAAGAGCTGGATAAAACGTCTGTTTACATAAACTATTGTATTATCCTGTAACATAAATATCCCAAAAGGACTCATTTCCGCTATTGTTCTATATCTCTGTTCGCTCTCTTCCAGCTTTTCAGACATCCTCACCTTGGCAAAAACTTCATTAACAGAAATACACAGTCTATTTAAATTCTTTTTTAAGACATAGTCGTCTAATCCAATCTTCATACCGCGAACTGCTACTTCTTCATCACCACTATCAGTTACCATTATTACAGGGGTCTTTGGATATTTTTGTTTTATAATTTTAGTTATAGAAATGCCATCAGACCACCTCAAAAGATAGTCACATATAACAAGGTCGTATGGACCTTTAGTTATGGCCTCAAAAAAAGCATTTTCATTAGCAGCTTCTACAGTTTCTACGTCTTTAAATCCCTTTTCAAGCTCCATTTTTATGAGGAGCCTATCATTGGAATCGTCGTCTATTATTAATACTTTCATTTTATCCGTCCTTATAAGGAAGTTCTATTATTATCTTAGTACCTTCATTCAACTTGGAAAATACATGAATTCTACCATTCAGGCTGAGGATAATCCTTTCTACGATCGATAAACCAATTCCATAGCCTGGAACCTCTTCTCCATGAAGTCTCACAAAGGGCTTAAAAATTTCCTCAATTTTTTCTTCAGGTATACCTATCCCATTGTCTTTTATTTCAAACCTAAAAACTCTATTTTTTACTAATGAACCTTTAACATTTATTATTAAATCCTTGGTTTTATTCCTGTATTTAATTGAATTAGAAAATAGATTACTAAAAACAACCCTCAATAGATATTCATCTGATACCAAAATTTTTTTTTCAAGATCTATATTTATTTTTACACCACTCTTTTTTATCTCTTCTTCAAGCCCCTGTTTAACCTTTTCAAACATGTCATACAAATTTACAGGCAGACTACGTGGTACTGTATTGACCAATTTTAAGTAATTAAGTTCAGTCTCAATTAAGTCCTCAATTCTTTTACCAGATTCTACGATCCTGTTTAATAAATCTAAAGTATCTGATGAGAGATTAGCAAC
>JAMOQN010000222.1 GCA_027063985.1 Desulfohalobiaceae bacterium | reverse complement strand
CCATCTGGGATAATGTACACAAGGGCTGGAAATTTTACCCTAGATAAAGATGGCTTCATTGTATCTCCTGATGGTTACAAGCTCTTAGGAAAAGGTGGACCTATCCAGATTGCTGGAAGGGGAAAGATCACAATAACTGAGGACGGTGTAGTTTATTCTGGAAATACACAAGTTGGTATTATTGACATAGTGGATTTTCAAAACAAGGACCTTGTAAAAAAATTTGGGCAAAATCTATACAAAAGCGATCCCAACAATGAAAAACCAGTAAATAATCCAACAATATATCAAGGTTATTTAGAAGGCTCCAATGTACAGGTGGTAAAAGAGATGGTGAAAATGATTGATACCTTGAGAAACTTTGAAGCCATGCAAAAGGTAATGACCAATACCAATGACCAAGACAGAAACGTAATAAATAAGGTTGGTAATCCAACTTAACCTTGGAACAGGGGGTAATTATTATGATCAGGTCTCTTTGGACTGCTGCATCAGGTATGGTTGCACAACAACTCAACATAGATACCATTGCCCATAACCTGGCCAATGTAAATACAGTTAGTTTTAAAAAAAGCAGGGCAGAATTTGAAGACCTCATGTATCAGACCTTAAAAATAGCTGGACATCAAAATCAGGCAGGACAAACAATACCAACGGGAATCCAAATTGGGCTTGGAGTGAGACCTGCTACTGTGCACAAATTTTTTAAAGAAGGAAATCTGCAAAACACGGGCAATCCACTTGATCTGGCAATAGAAGGCGATGGTTTTTTTCAGGTGGATGTAAATGGACAACTAGCATACACCAGGGCAGGCAATTTTAAGATTGATCAAAATGGACAGATAGTTACTGCAAGGGGATATCCCCTGCAACCAACATTCACTGTGCCAACAGAGACCCAAAATATAGTAGTTACCAATGATGGTCATATCTCAGCCTTAGATAAAGAAGGCAATGAATTAGCTGGAGCTGATATACCAATATATACCTTTATAAATCCTGCAGGTCTAAATGCAATTGGTGGGAATCTCTATTTAGAAACTCCTGCATCAGGGGCAGCACAACAGGTTACTCCAGGAACAGATAATGCTGGAAGGATTGTTCAGGGATTTTTAGAGATGTCCAATGTTGAACTCGTAGAAGAGATGGTTAATATGATTATGGCTCAAAGGGCTTTTGAAAGTAATTCAAAAACAGTTACTGCCTCAGATCAAATATTACGAACTGCAAATAGTATAATAAGGTAGATGAATATGAGGAAAGTAAGTTTTTATATTTTCAGTTTATTCATTTTGATTCTATTAATATCTTCTCAAGGACTTTGCTTTTGTATAAAAATCAAAGACGTGGTTTTTGTATCTGATAACTTTGTAAGATTTAAAGATATAGTTGCAGAAAGTTCAAATAAAATAGCGTCAAATATTAAAGAGATGCCTATATTGGAAATATCGGACTATCCTCAAAAATTTACTCTAAAAAGAGATACTTTGAAAAAAATACTATCAGATAATCTTCCTGATAAATTGATAAATAGTTGTGATATACCAGATAAAATTCAAATAATTAAAGGAAAATATATCTTAACTAAAGAAAAACTATTTTCTCTACTTATGAATTTTATTAAAAGCACATCTCAAATTGGCGGAGAGATAAGGTTAAGGGACGTTGTATTGCCAGAATATATAATACTTGGAAAAGGAGAAAAAATTTATATCCAGATATATGGAAATACTATAAAACCAGGTTCAAATACAGTATATTTTATAACATTAAAAAACAAAAAGGTCACAAAAAAGAGAAGTGGTAGATTTTTCCTAGATGTGTTTAAACCTGTGCCATGTGCAAAGAGACCTTTAAACATTGGAGAACCAGTGACACCTGATAAAATAACATTTGTTAAAAAAAATCTCGCATATCTTCCCAAAAATATCTGGGACGGTAAAACCGGGCCATATAGGATCAAGGTTCCAATAGGGGCCATGCAACCAATTACTATGGAAAGATTAGAACCCATTCCTGTTGTATCAAGAGGTCAAAAGGTAAAATTAGTTTATGAAGGAAATAGCATTATTTTAAGGACCATTGGTAGATGCTTAGAAGATGGCAATATAGGCGATTTTATAAAGGTATTAAACATCCAGAGCCATAGAGTGGTCTATGCAAAGGTGGTAGGTAGAGAAACTGTAAAAGTTGAATAATTAAGAGGGGAGTTTTGTAATGAAGAATATTTTAGTAATATTGATACTGGCAATTTTAGCTGCATGTTCAGCAAAATCTCCTTCTTATGTAGCACCACTTATACCTCCTCAACCAGAACCAATCTCAAAAATAGATAATCCAGGCTCTCTTTTTCAACCTTCAGAGGCCACGCTCCTTTTTGAAGACAACAGGGCAAAACGGGTGGGAGATATTGTGCTTGTAAGAATTTTGGAGGATAGCAGTGCTTCCAGTGAATCAGATACCAAGTCAGAAAAAAAATATCATATAGATGCTGGATTTAGCAGCTTTCTTGGACAGTCAAAAATTATGGGACTCCCAAACTCTGTAGGTAATGTGCCCCTTTTAAAAGCTGAAAACAATAACAAGCTGGATACATCAGGAGAAATAACAAGAAAGACCACTGTCACTGCAACAGTTGCAGCCAGGATTATCAGGGTCTTTCCAAATGGCCTTATGGAACTTCAAGGGGTCAGAGAAATCATGGTAAATGGAGAAAAACAGATAATTCAAGTCCATGGATTGATCAGGGCAAGAGATATAGGCCCAGATAACTCAATTACCTCTAATCAATTAGCAGATGCAAAGATCTATGTATATGGGGAAGGGGTGTTATCAGATAAACAAAAACAGGGATGGATGGGAAAATTGGTGGATAAGATATGGCCATTTTAAGGTTTAACAAAAAAATCAAGCTGATACTGATGATCTTTTTCATAGTTTTTTTATCTCAGCCACAATTATTTTGCGAGAGCGTGAGACTAAAGGATATTGCAAAATTCAGTGGTGTTAGAACCAACCAACTAATTGGTTATGGACTTGTTGTGGGACTATCTGGCACAGGAGATCAAAGGGGATCAGAATTTACAATACGTTCAATCGCTAACATGCTTGAGAACATGGGAATAAAGGTAGATCCCCAAAATATCCAGCCCAAAAACGTGGCAGCAGTTGTAGTCTCCGCCAAGATGCCAGTGTCTGCAAAGCCAGGAGACAAAATAGATGTAACTGTATCTTCAATTGGAGATGCAAAAAGCCTCTTGGGCGGCGTGCTTATCTTAACCCCACTCAGGGGAATAGATGGAAAGGTATATGCCCTTGCCCAAGGACCAATCTTACTTGGGGGATATTCAGTAGGGGGCCAGGCAACCTCTGCTGTAAAAAACATCCCAACAGTGGCAAAGATCCCTGGCGGCGCAACAATAGAGAGGAAAACACCTTTTGAATTTAATTCACAGGACAAGATTACTATTTCCTTAGATATCAGAGATTTTTCTACCACTGAAAAGATAGTAAAGCAAATTAATGAAAAATTAGGTGGGAATTTTGCCTTTGCAAAGGATATATCCACCATAGAACTCAAGGTTCCCCCACAATTTAAACACAATTTAGTTCCATTAATGGCAAGTCTGGAAAATATGTATGTAACGCCAGATTCCAGGGCAAAGGTGGTTGTAGATGAGAAAACTGGCACCATTGTAATGGGCTGGGATGTAAAGATATCCCCAGTTGCAATTGCTCAAGGAAATCTTCAAATTGTGGTAAAGGAAACACCGCTAGTATCTCAACCAGCACCATTTAGCCTGGGAATCACCACAGGAGTTCCCAGGACACAGGTCAAGGCAAAAGAGGAAATAAAAAAATTGAACATAATAAAAGGTGCCAGTTTAAAAGAACTTGTTGATGGACTAAATGCAATTGGTGCATCCCCAAGGGACATGATTTCCATCTTGAGGACACTTAAAGCCGCTGGAGCTTTACATGCAGAGCTGGAGGTATATTAAATGATAAAAACACCTATTGACCCTAAGATATTAGAAAATAATCTGGATCTAAATAAAGTAGCTCAAAAATTAAGCTCTATTAAAACCTCCAACGTGGGGAATGATAAAGAAAAACTAAAAGAGGTATGCACTGATTTTGAGGCCATATTTATTGAAAAATTATGGGGAGAGATGAAAAAGACAGTTTCAAAAAATGGTCTTTTTTCTAACCCTATAAATAATCAATATGTGGAACTCTTTGACTTTGAATTCTCAAAAAAATTGGCCCAGGGAGGAGGGATAGGACTATCTAAATTTCTATATAACAATCTGGTAAATCAGCTTGAGAAGAAGAGTGAACACACAACTGAACCAAAAAATATAAAAATCCAGGGTACAAACAATATCCAGAAAAAAATAGACCCGCTAGAACAAATAGAACAACACAGCGATATTCTAGATAAAGTAAACAAAATCGCAAATGACATAGAAAAAAAACATGACTCGAAAAGGCCAGTTAAAATTATATTGCCAGTTCCAGGAGAGATATCTTCTTACTTTGGTATGAGAATAGACCCTTTTTTAGGGGTAAAAAAAATGCACAATGGTATTGATATAGCGGCTCCCATTGGAACTGATATTAAGGCTGCTACAGATGGAGAGGTAATTTTTTCTGGTGAAAAAAAGGGATATGGAAAAGTCGTAATTATTAAAAACAAAGCAGGGCTAGAAACAATTTATGCTCACAATAAAGAAAATCTCGTCCATATTGGAGATAATGTAAAAAAGGGGGATGTAATAGCTAAAGTGGGTTTGACGGGAAGAACCACCGGTCCCCACGTCCACTTTGAGGTAAGGATTAATAATAGACCAGTAAATCCCTTAAAATTTATTGATAATACATTATATGCCCAAAATTTTCTGAGGACTAAGGGATAAACAAAAATTAAAAATAAACGATAAAAATATAAAGACCAGGAGTCCATTAAGATGCAAAAAATAGTTAGTTCTTTAAAGAGACAGCTAAAGGCCCTGGGTGTTTTACATTCTCTACAAAAACAAGAATATAAAATATTGCTAAAAAACAACAAAAAAGAATTGTCTAAAAACCAGTTTGCCATTCAAAGATTGCTTTATCAACTGCAAAAGGAAAAACAAGAACTATTAGATGTTCTTGAAAAAGAATTTAGAGTAAAGAAACTTTCCCTGCTACCTGAGATCATAAATTCAGATGAACAAAAAGATGAGTTGAAACAATTAATTGAAAAAATAAGGATAAAAGAAAATCAATGCATGGAACAGGCCACAAAAAATGCAGACCTTGCAATAGCATATCTAGAGCAGACACGGGATCTTGTTAATTTTTTATATGATCAAATAAGGCCCAAGGCCAGAGATGTGTATTCAAAATATGGCACATTGAATACCCAAACTACTGGTCCATGTATTGTTAGCGGGAGGTTATAGATGCCTGGTATAGGATCAGTCTTAGACATAGGTAAATGGGGCCTATTTACCTCGCAGAGCGCAATTGAGACCACTGGTAATAACATAGCAAATGTAAATACGCCTGGTTATTCCAGAAGAAAGGTCATTATTGAAGAGGCGCCCTCTATTGACTTTGTCCCTGGACAACTGGGCATGGGTGTCAGGGCCAAAGAAATTGTCAGAATATTTGACGATTTTATAGAAAAACAATATCTTCAAAAATATTCTGACCAGGAAAGGTGGCGCACCCTTCATGAAAATCTAGATAGCGTCCAGACCGTGTTCAATAACAAAGAAAATTCAGGGCTAAGTGCAGCACTGGAACAATTTTTTGCCTCATGGCAAAATCTCGCACAACGTCCCGATGATTCAAGTGTTCGAACATCCTTACTTGGAGATAGTTTTAACCTCCTTCAATCTATTGATATTGGAGCAACTGACCTGCAAAATATCCAGACCCAGATAAACGATTTCATAGAACAGGACGTAGATAAGGCAAACAAATT
>JAMOQN010000221.1 GCA_027063985.1 Desulfohalobiaceae bacterium | reverse complement strand
CTATTAATGCATATTTTAATCTGGAATTTTTTCTATATGTAAGTCCATGTTTCTAATAAGTATCTCCAGGGGAATATACAGAAGGAGTAAGACACCCAAAGTTTAATCTTTTGCTCACATACTTTGAGGAAAATTCCAATTCCGTCTGAGGCAAGACACACATGAATGTGGGATATAGACAATGTGGGAGCGGTTATCATTTGGGCTCAGTGCTAATGTTTTATGTATTCAGAGTAAATATTCTCTGTCCATATGGGGTGTCTTCTACAATATAACCTTTTTCTTTGAGGCTTTGTCTTAATTCATCTGCCCTTTGAAAATTTCTTTTTGCCTTGTATTCTTCTCTTTTTTTTAAGACATCTCTTATATCAGATGGCAGTTTTTGTTGTTTTAAAGGTAGTTTTGATTCATCAATTATCTTTAATATGCTTGCTATATCCTGTAGTTTCTCCCAGATAAGGGTCCCTTCTGCTGGAGTTAGTTCCTTCTTAAAGAACATATTGTTAATTTTTTTGCAGAAATCAAAAAGAACTGGCCAGAATTTATAGATCTTGAAATCATCTTCTATCATTTTAGAAAAGGACTTTTTTAAATCATACAATATCTGTTTTAGTTCTTTTTTTATTTGGCCTCCATCTCCCATCACAGTCATTACATTAATGGCACATTGCTGGACCCTTTCTTGATTTTTTTGCCACATACTAAGAGAATCCATGCTTAAACAGAGGGATTTGTGGTAGGATTGGGAAAGTAAATACATCCTTAGGGTGTGGGGAGAGACCACCTTTAATATGTCGTCTAATTTTGCCCTTATATCCTCGGATTTAACTTCAGCCACAATGGTCCAGATTTTGGGAGAGAGATTAAGGCCAAATTTCCATATTGATTTTAAGTTCTCCATGTGTGGGAAATAATGGGTACTTCCACCTACAACAAGGTCAATGGTTTTTTCTCTACCTACAGATGCAGCCATCTGGAGATACCAGCTTGGCCTTACATTCCCCCATCTTGTTTTTAAAAAATCGCCCCTTTTTAAGTCTTTTAGAGATGCCCTTTTTAAGATGGTGAAGTCCCTTGGATTATCTTTGGCATAATTTTCCAGTTCAACAGTCTTACCCACATATATCTTGTCTAAATCAGCCCCAACGAGACTTCCGTATTCCCTATCCCTTGATATATCATAATAAACAGACCTTAATTTTTCATATCCTTTTCCTTTATCAAGGATTTTTTGTGTTATATCTATCATCATTGATGATTCTCTATATGCTGATTTAAATTCTACATTGTTTATAAGTAGTTTTTTGCTATATTCATTTAAGGTGTTTAAAAAAAAGTCTGAAAAGTCTGAAAGGGTTATACCCATTTGTTCAGCCTGACAGATTGCCTGATCATCAAAATCAGCAATGCCTACGATTTTTTTTACATCACATCCTTTGAATTTAAAATATCCAGCAAGTACATCCAAGAACAGTATGCGCCTGAAGGCTTCAACGTTTTGTAAGTACTCAGCTGAAGGTCCAAAGGTAAAGAAACAAGGCTGCTTATCAAAAGAAAGTAAATCTTTTTTTCTGGAATTCAAATTAAATATAAAGACCCCTTGCTTTTTAGGGGGGACAAAGAGGGAAGTGGATAAATATCTCTCGCCACCATCAGGGAAGATTACTACTATACAGCCTTTATCCAATGTTTTAGCGACCTGAACCGCTCCAGCCAGGGCTGCTCCAGAACTCATGCCAGCAAATATGCCTTCTTGTTTGGCTAATTTCCTTGTATATTCAAATGCAGTGTCATCGTCTATGTTGATTATTTTATCAAGTCTATGTCTATCAAATATTCCAGGGGGATAAGATGCCTGCATGTTTTTAAGACCCTGGATAGAATGACCTACATATGGCTCAATTGCAATTATTTGAATTGATGGGTTTAATTCTTTTAGTCTCTTTGATATTCCCATTGCCGTACCAGATGTTCCCAAAGCACAAACAACATGGGTTACCTCTCCCTTTGTCTGCTCCCATATTTCTACTCCTGTCCCAAAATAATGGGCATCAATTGAGGCTGGGTTGTTAAATTGATCCATAAGCACATATTTGTCACTTTGTTCTCTAGCAAGTTTGTATGCTTCTTCAATAGCCCCGTCAGTTGATAGATGACCTGGGGTTAGATATATATCAGCCCCATAGGCCCGCATTATCCTTTTTCTTTCTTCTGATGCTGACTCAGGCATTAGAAGCATAAGTTTATATCCCTTGACTGCACAGACCATGGCAAGGCCAATTCCAGTATTTCCAGAGGTGGCTTCAATAATAATTTTATCCTTTGAGATCTCTCCTCGCTGTTCTGCCCTTTTTATCATTGCCAAGGCAACCCTATCTTTAATAGAGCCACCAGGATTTACTGATTCTATTTTTGCGTATATTTTGACCCTTGGATTTGGGTTTAGTCTCTTTATTTCAACTAATGGGGTATTTCCAATAAGATCTAATACATTTTGAGCTGGCATATATGTATAACCTCCATACCTCTTATAGAAAATCTGGTGCAATTGCAGCCCTACCATTGTCTAAGATGGTCTTTAAAAATTTAATAGTCTTATCGTCTGAGGGCACTATTGGAAATTGTTTATTACACGCATCACACCTGATCACTGTTGGTTCTAATGGGGCAACAACTGGGACCTTTCTAGAACAAAATGGACATGGATAATAAAGAATAATTTCCATTCCTTCTGGTTTAATTGGTTCAAGGGGTCTTTTTCTCTCCATGTTTTATCCCTCGTTGACAATTAAAATATCACCACTCATTTCATCTGGTATTTCTACTCCCCATGAGTGCAAAATAGTTGGGGCTATATCCCCTAATTTGCCCTGTTTTTTTAACAAGGGGATTTTTTTATCTCTTTCATACCAGACAAAAGCAACAGGATTTGTGCTGTGGGCCGTGTGTGGCCCTCCATTTTTATCCACCATTTCATCTGCATTTCCATGGTCTGCAGTAACAAAAAGCCTACCATCCCTTTTTTCTACCATTTTCATAACACGCCCAACACATTGGTCCACTGCTTCACATGCCTTTACTGCAGCATCAAAATTTCCTGTATGCCCAACCATATCCAGGTTTGCAAAATTACACACAACAAAGTCATATCCCTTGGTTAACCACCTTTTTTCCAACTCTTCTGTAACTTCAAATACGCTCATCTCTGGCTTTTGATCATATGTGGCCACTTCTTTTGGGGAGGGGATAAGCTTTCTGTCTTCGCCATTAAAGGGTTCTTCCCTTCCTCCATTAAAAAAATATGTTACATGGGCATATTTTTCAGTTTCAGCGATCCTGAGTTGTTTTAGCCCTAATTTAGAACAAACTTCACCCATGATGTTTTTTAGGATTTCTGGTTCAAATGCAACTGGTAAGGGAAAATCCTTCTCATATTGGGTCATTGTGGCCATTTCACATATTTTTGGCACAACCTCTCTTTCAAATTCGTCAAAATCATCTTTAAATAAACTAACAGTAAGCTGTCTTGCCCTGTCTGCCCTGAAGTTAAAGAAAAATACTCCATCGCCATCTTTGATGAGTCCCACCGGATTACCACTTTTTTCAACAACCACCTTTGGTTCAATAAATTCATCTGTCTTTCCCTTGTCATAATCTGACAAAACTGCCCTGTATGGATCTGAAATCTTTTCTCCTTTGCCCATTACCAGCATATCATAGGCGAGTTTTGTCCGCTCCCACCTTTTGTCCCTATCCATTGCATAATATCTTCCTATAACCGAGGCTATAGTTCCAACTCCTAGTTCTTTTATTTTGTCCTGGAGTTTTTTTATGTATTTTGCACCTGATGTTGGAGGTGTATCTCGACCATCCAAAAAACAGTGAATATAGACCCTGGAGAGATTTTTTTTCTTTGCAAGCTCAAGCAATGCATATATGTGGTTTTCATGGCTGTGGACCCCTCCATCTGAGACAAGTCCCAGTAGATGCAGACTGGAATTATTTCTCTTTACCTTTTCTATTAGACTACATAGGGTCTTATTTTTAAAAAAAGTTCCATCTTCAATAGATTTGTCTATTCTCACAATATCCTGATATACGATTCTTCCTGCCCCAATATTTAAATGGCCCACTTCTGAGTTTCCCATCTGTCCCTTTGGAAGGCCTACCGCCTCACCTGATGCCGTTAATTTGGCCCAGGGAAAATTAGTTAGCAGATAATCAAGGTTTGGTGTATTTGCTTTAAAAACTGCGTTTATTTTAGGGTCAGGGACCCCTTGTCCCCATCCATCTAAAATAAGTAAAATAGTTGGCTTAAAATTCTTCATGGGCCATCTCCTTAGATTTAAAAGAGGTCATTTTTGCTCCCCTCCATAACCCCTCTATATTATAAAATTCTCTGATTTCTTCTAAAAATAAGTGGACTATGATCTCGTTGAGATCAATTAAAATCCAATTTCCAGCCTTGTATCCTTCCATGCCCAGATATTCCCATTTGTTCTCTGAGACCTTTTCCAGAACAAAGTCCGCAAGGGCCTGATTGTGTCTTGTGTTTACACTGGATGCAATTATTATTACATCTGTAATAGAGCCGAACTCAGAAATATCAATGGAAACCACGTCCTTTGCCTTTTTTTCTAAAAGCCAGTTGGCTATATTTTCTACTTTATCCTCAATATTGTTTTTGTTTAGCATAATAATGTTTAATGCCCCCTTATGTTGCTATCTGGTTGAATTTTTTACCATCCTAGGGTTACGTAGATAAATAGTTCACAATCTGTTATTCCCTTGACTAAATTCAAATATTAACAGATAATCTGCGTATATTTTTTCTTTTTGACATTTTTGTTTTTATGTGACTTAGTAAAAACAGACAAATCCCCTCATTCATTTAAATATGTTTATAGTCTGTTTATAGGTAATAGTCAAAAATATTCTTTTTAGGAGGAGATTTATCATGATGTATGATGTGGAAAAAGAGACCTTGCCAAGGGAAGATTTGGAGGCCCTTCAGTTAAAACGCCTTAAATATGTGGTTGAAAAGGTTTATCACAATGTCCCCTTTTATAAGAAGAAATTTGATGAACTTGGGGTAAAACCCGAACATATTAAATCATTATCAGATATCAAGTATTTACCATTTACAGAAAAACAGGATTTGAGGAATAATTATCCCTTTGGTCTTTTTGCAGTGCCAAAGGAAAATGTGGTGAGGATTCACGCATCTTCTGGAACCACTGGAAAGTCCACGGTGGTTGGATACACCCAGAGAGATGTTAATAATTGGGCAGAACTAATGGGTAGGTCACTTATGGCTGCTGGAGTAACCAGGCGTGATATTATCCACAATGCATATGGGTATGGGCTATTTACAGGGGGACTTGGAGCACATTATGGTGCAGAAAAAATTGGAGCAACCATTGTGCCTGTATCTGGTGGTGGCACCAAGAGACAGATAATGCTTCTTAATGATTTCAAGGCAACGGTTATTTGTTGTACACCATCCTACGCCCTTCATCTATACGATGTAGCTGAGGCTGCTGGCGTGGATTTTAAAGACCTTTCTCTGCATACAGGAGTATTTGGGGCAGAACCATGGACAGAGGAGATGAGACGTGAGATAGAGTCCAAGCTACATTTAAAGGCTTTGGATATTTATGGTCTGTCTGAGATAATGGGGCCTGGTGTTGCAATGGAATGTAGAGCTGCCCAGTCAGGTCTACATATCTGGGAAGACCATTTTCTTGTGGAGATAATTGATCCAGATACAAAGGAACCTTTGCCTTATGGAGAAAAGGGGGAATTGGTTATAACCACCTTAACAAAGGAGGCCCAGCCTTTAATTAGATATAGAACCAGGGACCTTACCTCTTTAAATCCTGTTCCATGTAAATGTGGTAGGACACATATTAGAATGAACAAGGTGTTAGGACGTTCAGACGACATGTTAATTATCAGGGGAGTCAATGTGTTCCCATCTCAGATAGAATCAATACTACTGGAGACAGAAGGGCTAACACCCCACTATCAACTCATCTTGAGACGGGAAAATTCAATGGATACCTTAGAGGTTCAGGTAGAAGTAGATGAGAATATTTTTTCTGATAAAATCAAGAATCTCCAGCAATTAGAGGCAAAGATACAGAAAAACATCAAAGAATTTTTAGGTGTAACCACAAAGGTCAAACTTGT
>JAMOQN010000220.1 GCA_027063985.1 Desulfohalobiaceae bacterium | reverse complement strand
CCTACAAAGTTTTCTTCATTTACTATTGTCCCTTCTAATTTTACTTTATATCTGGGGATCATGTTCCAACCTAAGCCCTTTGGTTCAGGGATTATTTTTATATTATTTTCCATTGAAAGGAGAAATAACCCAACTCCTGATTTTTGGTCTAAGAGATATCTGTCTATTGCCAATATGAGGTGGTTTGCATAAGATGCATATGGGACATATCTAACTTCACCTTGTATTTCAAAACCATTTTCTTTTTTGATTACATTCAGTTTATCTATTTGTTTTTCTCCTAGAAGTAGAGAATAAATTGAACCCAGATTGGAAGATATAAATTTTTCTCCTGAAAGTAGAGGTGGTAGCAGGTCTTTTTTTTGCTCTTCAGTGCCGAATAAAAAAATTGCCTCAGCGCCAAGCTGGGAATAAATTATTGACAGGGCGAACGTGGAATCTATAGAGGCCAGTTTCTCTCCAACTAAAACTGACTCAAAATAGCTCAAATTCCCACCCCCATATGATTCGTCAATATGTATTCCCAAAAATCCTAACTCGCCTGCCTTTTTGATAATATCTGTAGGAAATGTTGGATTTTTATCGTAGCTGAGGGCAGTTTCTAAATCAAACTCTCCCTTTGCAAATTCCTCTGCCGCCTTTATGATCTGTTTTTGGTATTTTTCAAGTAATGTCATATCAATCCTCCAATTCTCTTTGTTCACACAATTTCCTTAATTTCTTCCTTTAAGTATCCAAGACTCATTAATATTTCTTCTGTATCCTTGCCAAAATCTGTGGGTGGTGTATGGATCTTTGCTGGATTTTTTGAAAATTTAATTGTGGGTCCTATATACTTGTTTTCTTTACCCTCTTGATCCTTGCAAGAGACAATCATTTTTCTCTCTTTAAACAAAGGAAGTTCTATTGCCTCTTCATAATGGAGTACCTCAGACCAACAACAATCAACGTCCCGAAGTTCTTTCTTCCATTCATCCATGGTCTTTTGTTGAAATTTTTCCCTGAAAAATTCAATTATCTCTTCTCGATGTTCGTCGTCATATTGGAGAGGAATATACTTTTTGCAGTCAAAAAACTCACAAATTTTTTTCCAGAATCTATTTTCAACAGCACCCAGGGCGATTGCTCGACCATCTTTTGTTTTATAGGTGTTGTAACAAGCATATCTATGGGATAGGAGGGTATTTGATCGTCTTGGCGGGATATTTTGAAGTTTCATAAAAAAGAATATTAAGGTGGTAAGAGACAAGACACCGTCTGTTAAGGATACATCAACATATTGACCTTCTCCAGTCTTTTCTCTGGAATAAAGGGCCATAACTATTCCAATAACACCATATAGTGCTCCAACTACATCTGCTATTTGAATTCCAGGGATAGAGGGAGGAGCATTTGGGATGCCAATTAAATCTAACACGCCAGCATAACTAAGATAATTCACATCATGACCTGCTCGCATTTTAAAAGGTCCATCTTGTCCATATCCACTAAGTGAGCAATAAATAATGCGGGGATTAATCTTTGAAAGGTCTTTATATCCAATCCCCAATTTATCAACAACACCTGGCCTAAATCCCTCAACTACCACATCTGCATCTCTTACCAACCTGTAAAATGCTTCCTTTCCCTTGGGCTTTTTTAGATCAATGTTTATATGCTTTTTGTTTCTATACAAATCCCTGATAAACAAATCATCTTTAAAACGCTTATCTTCTACACATATTACTTCTGCACCATTATCAGCAAGGATCATGGTACAAAATGGACCTGGATATAACCTTGATAGATCAATTACCTTCACTCCATTAAGACAACCTATTAATTTGGATAATTTTTCCTCAACCATTTTTTGCTCCTGTTAAAATTGATTTATATTGTAACTGAGCGCACGTTTAGTGTTGTATTATATTTAAATTTTTTTCATGTCAAGAAGTTAGAGAAATTTTTATTAACATTGTTATGTGGAATAATTGTTTCTTCAAGTACGGGGATCAGCAAACAAGATAAAGTGAGTATCATGAGAAATTCAAAGAAATATCCAGAAGGGTCATGTGTTGCCATGACCCTTCTTTAAAGATTGTATTAACTTAGCTGTTTTTTTAGCTCTCTTTTTAGAATTTTTCCAACAGGATTTCTTGGAAGTGCATCTATTATTTTCAATTTTTCAGGGAATTTGTATTTTGCTAGCCCTTGTTCTTCCAAAAACTTGCAAATCTCCTCTAATGTTATGTCTTCACCAGGGGCTGGGACCACAAAGGCGCATGCTCGTTCTCCAAGGATTTCATCTGGATAACCTACAACAGCTACCTCAACTACCTTGGGGTGTGCAAGTATTGCATTTTCTACTTCCTGTGTACTGATATTAAAACCACCTCTTACAATAATATCTTTTTTCCTTTCAAAAAAACCGATATATTTTTCATCTTTTATCACAAAGAGGTCGCCTGTATAAAAGTATCCATCTTCATCAAAGGAGTTCTCTGTAATATCTGGCCTTTTAAAATAACAGGGTATTACACTAGGTCCTTTATATGCTAGTTCTCCCACATCTCCAATATTGGTTACTTCTTTTCCTGTAGCAGGATCTATTAATTTTAATTTTATCCTTTCATTTAATAAATCAGAAGACCACTTTGTATTTGGTCTCCCATAAAATGGGAAGTGATCAACTCTTTTTTCTATGTCTGGTACATCTTTTACACCTGCAATTATGCCAGTTCCCTCATTCTGTCCCCATATATTTCCAACATCTATATTCCAGCGTTTTTTAAACTCCTGCATGGTATAAAGGGAAGGCGCTGCAGAACCTAAAGTTACATGTTTTAGTGAGCTCAGGTCGAATTCCTTGGATTTGGGGTGTTTTACAATTATATTTGCAATAGCCGGAACCATCAAAGTGTATTGGACTTTTTCCTGGATTATCTGTTTTATATAAAGCTCAAAGTCAAAGGGATGGTGCAGAACAAAAGTACCACCATGAAGTATCCACGGCATATATGTTGTTCCAATAGCTGCCATATTCACAAGTGGCCCAGCTGTTATGTATATTGTGTCTTCAGACAATCCAACAGACTCTTTTTGAATAAGCGCCAGGTTGATCCAGTTGTTATGACTTAAAGGACACCCTTTTGGATCTGCTTCAGTTCCAGAAGTCCAGCATAAGGTGAAGATGTCGTTTGCATCAATATGTACTTTTTGGAGACGCTCATAGTCAGGTTCTACATTTAACATCTCTCTTAAGTTGTTATACAATAGGACATTTTTGATAGATGAATGTTCTTTCATTAATTCATTGGCCAGGTCCTTGTGTTTGAATCCTTTGAATTCTTGAACTGTAATTATGAGTTTAGCATTGGTTAGTGATGCAATATAGGATAGTTCTTTTTTTCTCCATTGCATGGGAACAGGGCTGGTTATGGCACCAGCTTTTGCTATAGCAAAATAAAGCGCTGCAAGCTCCCAACAATTAGGTATTTGAACTATTATTATATCGTCTTTTTCAATTCCAATGTCCAAAAGGGCTGTTGCAATGGAATCTATTGCTTGTCTGAATTTTTCATAGGTTAGCCTCTCAGGAGATGACCCTGTTAATTCTTCTTTATTATAAGGATCTACTACAGCTATTTTTTCAGGATATTCTTTTGCATTGTTCTCAAAATAATCGATTAAAGTTGTAGTTCCCCACCAACCTTTTTGGGTGTATTCCTCAAGCCTTTTTTTAGGTGCAAGTATCATCTAATACCCCTTTTTATGTTTTAAATAAATCCTTATAAGTTATTCTAAGATCCCTTTTTAAGAGTTTACCTGTAGGTGTCTTTGGCAGTGCATCCACAATCACAACCTTCTTAGGAACCTTAAATGGGGATAAGTGCTTTTTGCAGTGTTCAATTACATCTTGTTCAGTTAATTTTTCACCTTTTCTAGGAACCACTATAGCACAGACTGCCTCCACCCATTTGGGATGGGGGACTCCAACAACAGCTACTTCTTCTACCCTTTTATCCAGATATATGGCCTCTTCTACTTCGCGACTTGCCACATTTTCACCACCTGTCTTTATCATATCCTTTTTCCTGTCTACTACTGTAATATAGCCTTCTTCATCCATGACTCCAAGGTCTCCAGAATGGAACCATCCCCCACGCATAGCTTCTTCAGTTTTTTCAGGATCTTTAAAATACATGAGCATAGCATGGGGTCCACGACCTGTTATCTCCCCGACAACACCTGGTTGATCTATTGTGTTACCCATATCGTCTTCAAGTCGTGTCTCCATATTAAGTCCACCTTTTCCTGCTGAACCCAATTTTCGTAGGGCATCTTCAGCCTTTAATATGGTATGATATGGCGCCAGTTCTGTCTGTCCATAGTAATTATATACCTTCGCTCCCTCGAATTTTTCTAAGATCTCCTTTAAGACCTCCACAGGCATGATTGAGGCTCCATAATATATCTTTTTTAAACTGCTCAAATCATATTTATCAAAATCTGGATGTCGCAACATCCCAATCCACACAGTTGGTGGAGCAAAAAACATAGTGGCCTTATATTTTTCAATGTTTTTTAAAATTTCTGGGATCTCTGGAGTTATTAGGATGTTTTCTCCACCTATCCAAAATATTGGATTCATAAGTACGTCTCTTTGTGCACAGTGGTATATTGGAAGGGCATTTACATTTATATCAGAAGAATCATATCCACCATCAATAATACATCCCATGTATTCAGAAAGTAGAGACTGATGGGTTAATATTACCCCTTTGGGTTTGGACTCTGTACCACTTGTATAGGTCATTTGACATGGATCTTCAATCCTGAGAATTACATCTGGTTCTGTATCTGGATACTGACTATACCAGTTATCAAAATCTATAAATCTATCATCAGCAGGCTCCATTCCTTTCATATCCTTAGACCAGATAAATTTATTAACACCTTTCATATCATCTATAACATCTTTAACCAAATCAAAGAGAGCATCTTCAACTATAAATATTTTGCTCTCTGAATGGTCTATACAATATTTTATATCTGGTCCATGTAAAAGATAATTAATTGCCAGATAAATTGCCCCAATTTTAATTGAACCAAACCATGTAAGAACATGATGTAGGGTATTATGGGCCAGAATTGCAACTCTATCATATTTTTTTACACCAAGATCCTTTAATGCATTGGCAACTTGATTTGCCTTTCTATCTAGTTCAGAATATGTCAAAGCCACATCTTTAAATCTAAGTGCAATCTTATCTGGATAGTGATACGCACTTCTTTTTAATATATCTGCAACCACCCATCTATTGACCTTGTTGTAATGGTTTAATAGATAATTTACATTTTCTTCTGTAATAGAGTAAAATTTTTCCCTTAGCTCCTCTGAAATATTTGTCATCACTTCCTCCTTCAATTAAAAATTACGCATTTTTTGTATAGAAGTCCCAGTACATCTTTCTTATATCTTTTTTGGAAAATTTACCAACACTGGTCTTGGGTATTTCATCGACAAATAAAACCCTGTCTGGGAGTTGCCACTTTGCAAACTTTGGAGAAATAAAATCAAGGATATCTTTTTCTTTAATATCTTTTGATGGGTCCTTTAGTACAACAATGGCTAGGGGCCTTTCTTCCCATTTTGGATGTGGAATTCCAACTACTGATGCCTCGGCTACTTCTGGATGTGCCATTATAGCATTTTCTAAGTCAATTGAGGATATCCATTCACCTCCACTTTTTATGAGGTCTTTAAACCTATCAGTGATCTTTAAGTATCCATTCTCATCCACTGTTGCAGCATCTCCGCTCTTCCAGTAACCGTCTTCAGAAATGGCCTCTTTGGTCCTCTCGTCATTGTAGTACTTGCATGTAATCCACGGACCTTTTAAATATAGTTCTCCAACAGTTTTGCCGTCTGTTGGCACGTCTCCTCCCAGAGGGTCTTTTAGCTTCCAGTTGACAAATGGCACAAAATAACCCTGTTTTTTCTTAAGTTCCCACATCTCTTCTTCATCTAAATCTAAATATGGTTTTGGTTTATTAAGTGTTACAATGGGCGATGTCTCACTTGCTCCATATGCGTGTATTACCTTTGCACCTAATTCTGCATACTTTTTCATAAGTGCCAGTGGCGGCTCTGTGGCACCAGAGAGCATGCGCAGGTTGTTAAATTTTGGTTTTGGATCCATCTTTTCAATGTAATGTAGCATTGGCAGAAATATGGCAGGTGCGCCATTAGTAATTGTAATTTTTTCATTAACCAATAATTCAACTAGTGACCCAGGATTTTCAGCAGTATATCTTCCAGGAAATACTAATTTTGCCCCCACCATAGGAGGACCAAAAAAGGCTCCCCATCCCTGGGCGTGAAACATAGGTACAATTTGAAGCATTGCATCATTAGGTGTTAGTTCTGATAACATGTTTATTATCATTGTGTGGAGGCAGATGGCCCTATGGGAGTAATATATCCCCTTTGGCCTTCCAGTAGTGCCTGATGTATAAGCTCCACTATAGGCAGAGGATTCATCTATCATGGGCCAGTCAAACTCTTCCTCTCTTCCTTCAAGTAATTTTTCATAATTAAATACTGGAGACAAAGAAGTTTCTTTATTTTTGTCTGTTTCTGAAATCACAACAAATTTTTCTACGCTGGGAATTGAGTCAGATACCTCTTCGATTAAAGGAATAAGGAGCTCACTTGCAAAGATAAATTTTGTCCCAGAATGGTTTATAACATAGATCCGGTCATCCTTGGATATCCTTGGATTGAGCTGCATAAGGACAGCACCAACTCCAGAAATTGCAAAATAGAGCTCAAAAAATCTATGGGAATTAAAATCCATAACACCAACACGGTCTCCAGGCTGAACTCCTAAGTCCTTTAGTGCATGCGCCATTTTACATATCCTTTTGTAGGCCTCCAGATAGTTGTATCTAAACATAGTTCCATCTAAACGCCTGTATGCCACTTCACTTTTTGGAAACATTGTAGCTGCATATTTGATAATTTCTATTAAATTTAGTTGATAATTGTCCCCCATTGTTGATGGAAAGCCTTTAATTATCTCTCCCATATCTATCCTCCTTGTAGGTTAAAATTATACAGTTAAACTGGGCGCCTGGTAATATTTTAGAGGGAGTTTATATGAAATAAATATTTATTGTCAAGTTAAATTTAAAGAGTTAATATCCTTTAAAAGCGTTGCTCCTAAAGATTAATTTTTTTAAAATCAAATGATTTAAAAAGGGGAGGGATTATGCGTTTAAATAAATTAATTTTTATGGTCTGTTTTTTTACCTTGTATGGACTTATGCCTTTTGCATATTGTGAGAGTGCGGGAAAAATAACTAATATTGTCTTATATCCAAACATGGCCCTTGTGAAAAAAGAAATAAATGTTGATTTAAAAAGGGGCGAAAAACAGTTTAGATTTAAAGGTTTTCCAATGAGTATGGTGGATAGGTCTATTCAAGTGGAAGCAGTTCCAGGAAAATTTGTTGAAATTTTAGATGTTAAAGTGGAAAAAAATTATTCAAATGATCTACAGTCCAACAGGATAAAAGAATTAAAACACAAAATTCACATTCTTGATAGGGAAATTTCATCTATTTCAAACAAGATTAAGTCAATAAAAACTGCAATTGAATTTATTAAATCAACTAATCCATTTCCAGAGAAATTTAAAATATCTACAAAGGAAGTGGAAAACTTTTCCAAATATATTATAAAATCCCTGGAATTAAAATATACCATGATTTCAAAATTAGATGAAAAGCGAGAAGATCTAATTAAGAAAAAAAAGGCATTGGAAAATAAAATAAATGAGATTAGTCCTTATTCTAATCCATCAAAGGAAATTTATATAACCCTATATTCAAAAAAGGACATAAACACAAAGCTAAAGGTTATGTATCTTGTAAGGGCTGCTGGATGGAAATATACATATGATATAAAAGTTGATTCCCATGAAAAATCAGTTGCAATTTATTCTTATGCCATTGTGCGACAGTCTACTGGAGAAGATTGGAATTCTGTCAATATGGAAATATCAACCTCTAGGCCATATGCAGGTCAGATCCCAGATCTAACACCTTGGTATTTAGATGTATATTCCCCTCCTGTATATAAAAGTGCTCCAATGCTCAAAAGATCCATGAAAATGGAACTTATAGTATCAAAAGATTACTCAGGCGAAAGAAAATTAAATAGAAACACTTTTTTAAAAGAAAATCTTACTTCATTTAGTTTTATTTTACCCAAGAAGGTATCTATTCCTTCGGACAAAAAAGAGCATAGGATTTATTTATTTTCAAAGACCACAAAAGGGGATTTTATTTATTTTGCCGTTCCAAAACTAAATAATTATGCACAACTAAATGTTCAAATTAAAAATCCCTTTAAATACCCAATAATGCCAGGGAAGGTTAGTGTTTTTTTAGATGGCATGTTTATAAACAAATTTTTTATTAAAAAAGGAAAATTACCAGGAGAAGAGTTAAATTTGTCTATGGGTATTGATGAATCTATAAGGACAACAAAGAAATTAATAAAAAAATATACCCAATATAAGGGTGTAGTCACAAAAAAGATAAAGCTTGTTTATGAATATGAGATAGATGTCCATAACGGAAAAAAAAGAAATATAAAACTTGTTGTAAAAGATAATATCCCTGTCTCCAGAAACGAAAAAATAAAGGTTACGCTTTTATCCCCTAAAAAGGACAAAGCAACTATATCTCGAGATGGAATAATTAAATGGAAAATAGATCTCAAACCCAATGAGGTTAGGAAACTTCCTATTAAATTTATTGTTGAATATCCAAAGGACATTAAAATTTCAGGATTATAAAGTGAATTTTTTGTTTAAGACTATCACATAAGGAGATGAGGAGATTGTTTTATGCCAGGATATAAGGTTCATTTAGCAGGTGGAATGGCCTTAACTGGCCTTGGTGTTGCCGTGTCAATGTATAAGGGGTTGTATGATTTTAATGTATTGGAGATTACATCAATCTTGTTTATAGGTTCCCTTGGGGCACTATTTCCAGATGTTGACACTGATTCAAAGGGACAGAATATCTTTTATTTTTTGTTGGTTTCTCTGGATTTGGCGTTGATGATAAAAAAGTATTATAAATGGGCTGCTATACTGGGATTTATGGCAATGTTGCCTCCCCTGGGAAAACACAGGGGATGGACTCACACCCTATGGGCAATGGTGCTTGTTCCATCCCCGATTATTATATTACCTATGATTTTTTATAAAATCCCTATACAAAAGGTGCTTCCTTTTTATCTGGCTGCAACTATTGGCTATTTTTCCCATCTTCTTTTGGACAGAAAGTTTTTGTAATTATTCATCTAAATTCTATTTTCGCTGCAGTCGGGGAAAAAATTATCTTTCCTTCCATTCTGGGGTCCTTTTTTCTAAAAAGGCCCTAACCCCTTCTTTAGCATCCTCTGTGGAACACAATCTGGCAAATACTTCATTCATATAACTAAATGCCTTTAAGTAATCCATGTCTTCAGCAGTATAAAATGCCTTTTTTGCAATTTGAAGGGCAATAGGGCTTTTGTTTGCAAGATCCTTTGCAATTTTTAAGGTTTCTTGTTCCAGCTCATCAACCTCTACCACCCTGTTAATTAGGCCTATTTTATGCGCTTCTTCAGCATCTATGGTATGTCCCAAAAATAAAAGCTCCAATGCCCGCTTTCTACCAATTGATCTGAGTACAGGGATTACTGGCCCAACACAATTTAGGCCTACATTTATTGCAGTTAAGCCAAATTTGGAATTTTTTGCAGCAATGGCAAGGTCACACGATGCTACAAGTCCTAGACCATTTGCAACAGCAGGTCCTTGAACCTGAGCAATCACAGGTTTACTCATCTGTGATATATACACAAGGGGAGATTCCATGGTCTCTACCCATTCCCTGTACTCTTTTGTGGATTTGTCAAAGAAATCACTCACATCAATACCTGCACAAAATGCCCTGCCTGCACCTTGTAAAATTATTACTCTAATCTTTGGGTCCCCATCCATGGATTCCAGGGCCTTTTTTAGTTCCTTGGCAAGTTGAATGGTAAATGTGTTTAGATTTTTGGGTCTGTTTAAGGTTATAATTCCTAAAAAGTCATCTCTTTTTTTGACAATCAAGTTCTTATATTCCATACGCTCCCTCCAGAAGTTACAGGTTATATGGTTTTATAAACATCTGAAAGCATCTTAAACCCTAAAGCACGGTTTGACAATATAAAAACGGATTTTTAGGATATGTGGTGATTTTCACGAATCTCATCTGGAAATAACAAATTCAGGTAAATGTTCTGCACTGTGGTAATAATCAAGTATTTGACATGCATCTGGAAATATAGAGCTAAAGGCGTCCCAAATCCATTCTGCGCCATCGCCGAGACAACAGATACGAACTGGGCGTTGTCAAAACCTCAAATTGATATGAATTTCAACTATTTGTTTTTTGAAAAAAAATGGATTTCCAGATAAGTTAACAAAAAATTAAAAAACGTAGAATAAAAAATACAAGTTGAATTATAGATATTTGTTAACACTAAGAATTAGACAAGACAAGATACCAAGAGATGAGTTTATAAGATGGAATTTATATTTGAAGAAAATTATGGAAAGGGGGGATTTTAAATCCCCCTTTATTTTTTAAAACACAACAAATTTATCTGTTTCTTCATTCCATTTTAAAAGGATTATTACAAAAAGAAATACAATTATAAAAAGCACAAATGCTATTGGCCATCCAAAAATACTTGGGGCAAAGATACCGTGACCAAGGATTTTCTTTAGACCATATTTTTTTATGATCATCCCAGTTAGAGAATTTGATAGGGTAAATGAGAGAAATGCAAGCCATAGCTTTATATGTCCTTCACCCATTCTCCATAGGGTACCACTTGCACATCCTCCAGCCAACAGCATACCGAACCCAAAGATAGTCCCGCCAATAAGTGCACCAAAATATGGATGGTAGATCCCTGCTTCAGGTGGCTGAATGTATGCCCATTTAATCACAACGCTTGCACCAACATAGAGCATGAGACTCATCATAACAGCCCTCATCATTGAGCCGTCGCCAGTCATAAATGGTTCTCTAAATGAATTGGCAAAACAAAACCTTCCCCTATGCATAACTATGCCAATTAAAAAACCAAAGAAAAGCAATCCCCCCATCTGGGTCTTGTTAAATTTTGAATAAATATAAAAGGCTATAATAACTAATGCAGTAACAACAAAACCAAAAAAAGGCTTTATCTTGTCTAGGTTTACATTTTGTTTTGTGCTAACACCGCCAGATGAACCAATATTTACATGTTCCATCTCCCACAAAAGGTATTTAAGTCCAATATAGGCGCCTATAAATAGGCCAATCATCATCATAAATCCACTTAGATCAAGCATTCCCAGGGCAGAATAAAATGCACCTACATTACATCCAGCAGATAGAGCTGCTCCTATGCCCATAAGGGAGCCGCCAACAATGCCTTTTAAATATTCCCATTTAGGGGCAGGGTTTATTTTAAATTGTTTGCTATAAAGGGCAGACGCAAAGGCACCCAAAATAATTCCAATGTTGGATACACTCATTCCATTTTCTAAGGGAGATTTTTGTGGAGGTTTGTCGTATAGGCCAATTAAATAGTACAACCAATCTCCCCAATTTCTGTATCCACCAGCAATACCCCATGTATGCCACCACAAAAAGATTATAATAGCAAGAAAAGCAAGAAAAATACCTGCCAACCACGCAGGCCATTTTTGCTCAAAAATAAAAGAATATCCTTGTTTTATTTCATTTTTAGCAAAACTAAAAAATCCATTGTCAGACATTTGGTGGTTCTCCTTTTACTTGGATTTATTAAAAAAGGCGACCAAGTTAAGGTCGCCTTTTTTTCTTTAGAATCTATAGACCACAGAGAGGTAGTATTGCTGCATATATTTGATGACTGGGGAGAGCGCATCCATAGCTGTTATGTCGTCAACATCAACTGGTTCTCCTAAAGGATTTCCACTTCCAGAATACTCATATTTGTAGAACTGGGCACCTGCCTTGATAAAGAAATGGTCATTAATTAGGGATTTTATGAAATATGGTTCAAATACATGTCCCCTGGTTGCAATCTTAGAAGCAACAAGGTTGTCTTCAGCGCCTGTAAATGGGAACCAGTATTTTGATCCATAGTTGTATTCAAACCCCAGTTTAAGCCCATAGTCCATGAGGTTGTACCTAACACCACCGTAAAATGCCCATCCATCTCTATCCCTTAACTTGCCATTGGAGGAGAGTAAACTATATCCCAGCATTTCATAGAGAGGTATTTTAGATATCCTTTCTGCTTCTGTGTGACTCCATGATCCAGACAAAAATAGATCAAGGGCACCGTCTAACATGTTGGTTTGAACGAGCAAACTAGCAGCCTGCCATTTACCAATATCAGTTTTAGGTTCAACCCTATCTACAAAGAGTCCTGTATTTTTCTCAAAATGATATTTCCCTTGGGAATCTTTGTAAATATTGAATGGCATGACAGTTAGACCTGTAAATCCATCAGATATATCAGGTGCATATGCGTAGTTGAACATGACTTTTAGGTCCATATTAAGTGGATCCACCCACCCATTATACAATGTTGCAATAAATCCAAAGAGATCAACATCATCTAAGGATGGCTGACTCACAAATGCACTGGTGGTTCCATACTGGCTATCAAAAGCGGATCCGTAACAGAGCTTAAATGCTAGTCCAGGTATTCCTGTTAGGTCTTCAAAGTTAAATCCAAGGGACGCACCGTCAAATTCCCAGTTGATAATAGTGGCAAGGGGAGATCCTCCAACATCAGGAAGATTTTCCCTATATTCAAATGGAGGACCTTCTGTGGATGGTCTCCTTCCCACTGACAAATGCCATTTTATCTTGTTAAATTCATTGTGATATACAAAATATGCCCTCTCAAGTTTAACATCATCTCCGTGGGGATTGGATGATTCTGTTCCATCTAAAGTGACATCGTGCATTCCAGCACTGTAATAATTTATACCTACACTATCCCCCCATACCTTGTACACAGCCATGCGGCCAGCAAAACGCAGGTGTTCGTTAACAGTTGAATCCATTCTCAGTCTGAACTTAAGGGTCCTAACAATATCGTTGTCAACATCTATCTTATCTGCCTTTGGAACCATACCAGCCTGTTGCATTCCCTGTAACATTTGTTGGATCTGGGGCCGGGTGGCGCCATTTAGTCCCCCTGCAAATGGATTAGCGGGATTATAGTTTTTGAAGAACAGAGCCATCATAGATTGTGGAGCTACATACACATCATCCATGTGTATTGACCAGAATTTTGGCTCAAGGGATATACTTAACCTCACCTTGTCACCAGCTGCGTGTTTGTATGCCTTAGCAACCTTAGTCTTTAAGGTCTCTACATTTTTGGTAGCCATTTTTTGTTGTTTTTGAGTCTGTTCTAACTTCTTTTGGGTCTCCATTAATTTTTGTTGAAGGAGCAACATCTGTTTTTGGAGCTCATTTAACTGGGACTTTAGCTCCTGGGTCTGTTTTAAAAGCTCTTCAGTATCTGTTTTTGCATAACCATATGAAAAAAATAATAGGAAAAGAGATAATAAGATAACTGTTTTTTTTAACATAGATTATAACCCTCCATTATCGTGTATTAACCACAAGTAGCTGGTTGTGCAGAATCGTATGCATGCTCATGTAAATAGGTGAAAATGTCATTTAAATCTTTATGTTTTAGCTTATTCCATTCGTCCTTGCACTTTAAATTTTGGTAATTTGCAAAGACCTGTTCCCAATCAGCCATGGTTTTAGAACTTGGGGAAAGTTCTTTTGCTGAAGAACCATCGTGGCATTTTCTACAATACTTTCTGTAGAGATACTTGCCCTTTCTCTGATTCCCATTAGGAGTGAAAGGGTCTGATCCAAAAACAGGGGACAAGATAAACCCCAAAAAACTACAACAAACCAAGGCCATTAACAAAAATTTCCTCATAACCATACCTCCTTAAAGTTTTTAATAATGTGTTTCGTTAACATTATTGCCCTTTATATTTTTATTTGTCAATATCAAATATCTGAGCTTTTTCATTTACAGTACATCGGTCTTTGAGAATAAAGATAAAAAAACCCGGACAAAGCAGGCCCGGGTTTTATGAAATTAAAATTTAATTAAATGGTTATTTCCCCTGCATCATTGCTTCAATATCTTCTTTTGGATCTCCTATTGGCTTTAGATCAAATTTTTCTACTAAAGTTTTTGCAATATTTGGTGAGAAAAATCCTGGAAAAGTTGGTCCAACCCTAAGGCCTTTAAAGCCAAGGTAAAGAAGTGCCAGAAATACAGTTATGGCCTTTTGTTCATACCATCCAATATCAAAGGATATTGGTAACTCATTTATATCATCAACGCCGAAAACTTCTTTTAATTTAAGGGCAATAACTGCAAGGGAATAACAATCATTACACTGTCCAGCATCTAAAATCCTTGGAATTCCGCCAATATCTCCGAGATCTAGTTTTATATATCTATATTTTGCACACCCAGCTGTTAAGATAACAGTGTCTTTTGGGAGGTTTTTTGCTACTTCTGTGTAATATTCCCTTTTTTTCTGCCGGCCATCACATCCTGCCATGACTATAAATCTTTTAATGGCACCAGACTTAACTGCATCTACTATTTTATCAGCAAGTCCAAGTACCTGATTTCTGGCAAAACCACCAACAATCTTTTTGTCTTCTAAAGGTGTTGGGGCTGGACAGGATTTTGCCCTTTCAATCACTTTTGAAAAGTCCTTACTTCCACCTTTTGGCCTATCTTCAATATGTATTGCCCCTGGATAATTAACCACACCAGTTGTAAACAATCTGTCCAAATAATTACCTTTAACAGGTATTAGACAGTTGGTTGTGAGGATAATTGGACCATTAAAAGATTCAAATTCCTTGTTTTGATGCCACCAGGAGCTACCATAGTTTCCAACAAAATGGTCATATTTTTTAAATGCAGGATAATAATGTGCAGGGAGCATCTCTCCATGGGTATATACATCAATTCCTGTTCCCTTTGTCTGTTCAAGAAGTTCTTCTAAATCCTTCAGGTCATGGCCACTTATCAAGATCCCTGGATTGTTTCTGACGCCTAAATATACTTCAGTGATTTCTGGATGGCCATAGGTTGATGTGTTTGCCTCATCTAGAAGCGCCATGGTCTTAACGCCATATTCGCCAGTCTTGAGAGTTAAATTAAATAGCTCATCAACTGAGAGATCTTCTGTCATAGCTGCCATTGCCTCAAAAATAAAATTATAGATATCCTTGTCTTCAAATCCCAGAAGTGCGGCATGGTCAGCATAGGCACAGATTCCCTTAACAGCATAACAAATGGTTTGTTTTAATGACCTTAAATCTTCATTTTCAAACCTGAGCCAGCCCGCTTCTTTGGCCTTTTCGTAAAAATCCTTAGGATCTGAGCTTGTCCATGTGGCAGCATCATCTAAGGGCTCATTAAATTCTTTTCCATATTTGTTTTTGTACGCTGCAAGGAATTTTTCCTTTACCCCTTCCCTTACTTTAAGGGCCCTTTTAATCCAATCTTCGAACTTCTCATTATCCCATCCCACATTTGTAATGGTACTAAACATGGCCTCACATACAAATCTGCCAACACTACTGTCCACATCCTCTAGCTCTTTTAGTTTGTTGGCATAAATGGATATGCCTTCTACCAGGTAGATTAAAAGATCCTGAAGATTCGCTAAATCTTCTTTCTTGCCGCATACCCCGACCTTTGTACAACCCTGGTTTTTTGCAGTTTCCTGACACTGATTACAAAACATACACTACTCCTTTTTTAGTTTTATTTGTTAACTATTTGATTAAATTATCTACAATGTTGCCTTCTGGACTTATGACTGTCTGTTTAATTGGGATATTTTTCCCACTCTTTTCCATTCCTTTTTTTACAATTGAGGGCAGGGCAGAGCAGCATGGAACCGTCATAATAAGGACTTCAACAGAATTTATGTTGTTTTTAGAAAAGATCTGCTTGAATTTCTCTACATATTCCTCGCGATCATCAAATTTTGGACACCCAATCATAATCACCTTTCCTGGCAAGATATCTCTGTGAAGGTTTGGATATGCCACAGGTACACAGTCAGCTACTACGAGAATGTCTGCATTTTGTAAAAATGGTGCATGTGGTGGAACAAGCTTGATCATAACTGGCCAATGAGATAGGGCAGAGCTTAATTTGGGTTCAGCATGGGATTTAGATATGTCTTTAGACAGGATTTGAACCTGGCTGGATGGACAACCACATGCTAGTTGGTCCTTATGTTTAGGATTGGATTTTAAATATTCCTGGACAGCTTCTTCATCAAAGTCTTCTGCTTCCCTCTCAACGAGCCTAATTGCATCATTTGGGCATTCCCCAAGGCAGGCTCCAAGTCCGTCACAGTATTTTTCAGCGATCAGTCTTGCCTTTCCATCGATAATTTGAATGGCACCTTCTTCACATGCTGGCACACATTGCCCGCACCCATCACACTTTTCTTCATCAATTTCTATTATTTTTCTCAGTACCTTCATAAAAATTACTCCTTAATTAATACCTTTTTTGCTAAATTTTTTCCAGTTTTTGTGAGAAATTTTTTATTAACAATTTCTTCTAATTTTTCTTTGGAAATTTCCTGTTTTTTTATTTTTTCTTCCAGATTCACAATGGTGTCTGCATCAAATACGCACTTAAAATTAATTGTATCATCTTCCCTTGGATGATGGTGATGTGCTATTATATCACAGACCTCTTTTATAAGTGCATCGTCTGCCCCTAGTTTTTTAAGGATTTCCTCAGCTAGAGGAGGCCCTAATTCCTCCTGATATATTGCAGCACAAGAGTTATATTTTTTTTCTGCTTCTTTTATTCCTATGTCATGTAGATATGCAGCTATTAGAACAACTCCCATATCAGCTCCCTCATCCCTTGCGATCTGCTCAGCATATCTGGCTACTTTTACCGCATGTCCAATCCTTTTAAAATCCTGACCAAACCTTCGTTTCATCTCTATTGCGACCCTATCTTTGAGCATGTCTTTTCTCTGGGCCAAAAGCTCTGGAGGAAGATTTCCAAGGCACTGTTCAGCGTACTGACAATATGCAGCACAACCAAAATCCATCTTTGGGTTTAAGAACTTATGTCCGCAATGGGGACATTTTCTCATTGTGTCGTCTTTAAAAAATTCTACTTCTTTTCCACAATTTGGACATTTTACTTCAAAAACAGCAGAGTGATCCCAAAATTGTGTATCTTGACCTGGACATTTCATGTTTTTTATCTCCTACAATTTATTTTTTATTCAGGTATAAAAGTTATACAACCAGCAGGGCAGCTATCCACAGCTTCCCTGATCACATCGTCATCACAACCTTCTAATTGTTTTACATATGCCTTTTGTTCTGATTCATCAAAACCAAAAACATCTGGACAGATTTCAACGCAACTTTCGCATCCAAGGCACTCTTCCTGATCAATTGTAATTTCTCTGGCCATTTTTTAACCTCCAATTTTTGTATCAATTATTTTTGTTAAGGTTTTTTTTATATTAAATGCTGAGTCTCTTATAACTCCACATAGTACCAAAAAATCATTTCCCTTAAATTCTTTTATTCCCATATTTGATAAGGCCAACATATCTTTAATTAGTTTATTAACTTGTTCTAAATACTCATAAGTAAAATTGGGAACTGAATTTTTGTTTTCCATGATTATTTCCTGCTTATTTTTTCATTTTCAATTTGTAATATGTTTTGAGCAACTAGCGTGCCACATAGAATCTTTGATATTAAAAATTCAAAAGCAACGAGAATACGGGTTTTATGGAAATATTGTAAAAAAATTTTTGAAATTTTTGAAACACATTTTTTAAAAAGGAATTTTCTTTGATACACTTAAGTTGAGACACATATAAAAAAACAATATTTTTAGGGAGTTTTCAAGGGGTAAATGTATGTTTCAAATTAATTATGAGACAGTGAGATGAGACATATAAAATTTTAGTAACCTGAGTTTGTCAAAGATTTTGACAAACTCAGGTTACAGGGGATGGCTATAATTTTACGCTAGGGAAGTCTTTTAATTCGGTATGGGGTAAAAACAGGGCAGAGGTAAACTCCTCCATAAATTCAGTGTTGTCGCTAAAATCGATGTAGGTCATAGAATTACATATTTCCCTTGCCTGCTTACGTGCCTCTTTTGAGAGCAGGCACATATAAGCACCAGCAATGGAGCTGTTTCCCACGTATTTAAATTTGGATCGGTCTATATCTGGTAAAAGACCAATGGTGATTGCCCTTTCAACATCCAAATGTTCGCCAAAACCACCTGCAATTAACATTTGATCTAAGTCATTGAAACTAAGTCCTGCCTGTTTTAAAAGTACCCTAAACCCAGCGTAGATAGCGCCTTTGCTCCTGATTAGATTACTTATATCAGATTCTGTGAATACTATATCCTGTTCAAGCTCGGTTTCTTTATTTGCAAGGGCTAGGATGTACTGTTTTTCTCCATTTTCTTCCTTTATCCTGGGATGTGTTATGTCTAAATTGAATTTTCCGTTTGGTTGAATTATCTTGTTTTTTAACATCTCTGCCATAAGATCGATCATTCCAGACCCACAAATTCCCCTGGGCTTTACATCTCCAACTACCTTTATTTCAGGTTCAAGGCTTTGAGGGTCTATTTTTACCTTTTCTATTGCTCCAATTTCTGCCCTCATGCCAAATCTAATTCCACCACCTTCAAAGGCTGGTCCTGCTGAGCAAGAGGCAGTGAGTAACCACTCCTTATTTCCAAGGACAATCTCTCCATTTGTTCCCACATCTACGAATAGTGTAAGTTTATCATCTTTGTGGATATTACAGTATAGTACTCCAGATACAATGTCTCCGCCTACATAACTTGCTGGTCCAGGCATTACATATACTGCTGCCATTGGATTGGTCCTAAGACCTAGCTCCATTGCCTTAAATATAGGATACTGGCTAGCTGTTGGTATATAAGGTTTTCTTCTAATATATCTTGGTTCTATGCCTAAAAAGAGATGGGTCATGGTTGTGTTTCCTGACACAACTACATTTTTTATTTCCCTATGATCTGCCCCAACGGTATTTAAGATCTCATTTATAAGGCCATTTATAGTGGATTTTGCCATTTTGCTGAGTTTTTTTACCCCGTCTTTTTCAGCACATACAATGCGATTTATCACGTCATCTCCACACGCAGCCTGTTTGTTGTGGTCTCCTAGAGCACCCAAGATTTCTCCTGTTGACATGTCTACAAGATACACAACTATTGTAGTGGTTCCGAGATCAACTGCAATTCCAAGGTTTCTTTCTTTATTTTGACCTGGTCTTACTGCAACTATTTCATTGGAACAATCCCTTGTTATAATAGATGTTGTTATATGCCAGTTTTGGGCCCTCATTACATTTGCCAAATCTTGAATTACCTTTAAACTTTCTGTCATTCTGGTTGTATCATAGCCCAATTTTTTAAGCCCTCTAAAGAGTCTATCTAAATCACTTACAGAGTCTTCCAGTGTGGGGGGATCTAAATGCAGTTCAACTTCATGATGAACTGGTTCAATGGTCTCAACAAGTCCCTTTAGTTTTTCAGTGGCTTCCTTTCCTTGACCTGCGCAGACCATTTGTCTCTCTATTGTTTCAGGCGGAATTTCAACCTCCACATCTTCCAATACCTTTGTCTGGCAGGCTAACACATATCCCATCTGCTTTTCTTTCTCACTCAACAACACTGTTGGATTTGTCTCTATGTTCCCTTTTTTAACAATTAATTTACATTTTCCACACGCTCCTGCTCCATTACACGATGCATTTAACTTGATTCCAGCTTCCCTTGCAGCATCTAAAAGGTTGGTTTTTGCTTCCACCAAAACTTCTTTTTTGTCAGGTAAAAAAACTACCTTTACCTTTTCGGCCTTTTCTTGCTCCTCTTGTTCCCTTTCCCGTTTTTTCCTCTCCTTATAAATAAACCAGATGGGACAAGATGATCTAAACTTGCAGTAAAGCTCAGGGTCCTGACATGTGAGACATTCATCGCATAAATACACATTGTGCTTCATGCATAGGTAATTGGTCTCCCTGTCTGGATGATTTATGCACTTTCCCATGACATTCTCCTCCTTAACAGAAGTTAATATAGGTTAACATTTAGAATTAACAGACTTATTTAATTTTTTTAAAATATCTATAATTTCATTAGGTTAATAAAAAATTAATAAAAATAAATTAAATTCCAGATGGATTAAAAGCAAGTTTAAGGCCAGAAAAAATTTTTTATTGACAAAAATCTAGAATTTTTGTTTTATTGAATTTAATTCAATAAAAGAATATTATTCAGTAAAAGAATCTTATTCAAAAAGGGAGGGGGAGATGGATTTTAATCTAAGTAAAGAGCAGAGGATGTTTAAGAGGGAGGTGATAAATTTTGCAAAAAAGGAGATTGTTCCAAGGGTTAGGGAGTTTGAAAAAAAGGGAGAGTTTGATTTTGAGTCATTTAGAAAATTAGGGGAATTTGGCATCCTTGGCCTCCACTTTCCAGAGTATTTAGGTGGTGGAGGGGCAGATGTTTTAACCACTGTAATAGCTGCTGAAGCCCTTGGTGAAGCCGGTGTTGATGGAGGCCTTACCCTTTCCTATGGTGCCCACACCTTTTTGTGTGCAGACACTATTTTTCGTCATGGCACAAAAGAGCAGGTTGAAAAGTATCTCCCTAAATTAATCACAGGGGAGTATATAGGGTGTATGGGGTTATCTGAACCAAATGCAGGTTCTGATGTGGCATCAATGAGTACTGTTGCTGAAAAAAAGGGAGATAGATATGTGCTAAATGGGACCAAGATGTGGATTACCAATGGACCAATTGCAGATGTGGCAGTTATTTATGCCAAGACAGACCCCTCCAAAAAGCACGAAGGAATTTCTGCATTTATTGTGGAAAAAAATACTCCTGGATTTTCTGCTGGGCCTCCAATCGAGAAAATGGGTGTTAAGACCTCCCAGACCTCAGAATTAATATTTAATAATTGTGAAATCCCAGAAGAAAATTTGTTGGGAAAAGAGGGAGAAGGTTTTTTAATGGCACTTGAAACAGTTGAATGGGATAGAAGTGCGCTGCTCGCTCCATTTGTTGGTGCCACAAAGTATGTTTTAGATAGATGTATAGATTATGCAAAAAAAAGGATCCAGTTTGATAGACCCATTGGAAAATTCCAGGCAATAAAGCACAAGATAGCAGACATTAAGATATTCTATGAAACAGCCAGGCTTTTAACATATAAAATCGCATGGTGTAAGGATCAAGGTAGGCCAATAAACCATCTAGAGGCAGCAGTTGCAAAATTGTATGTTGGAGATTTTAGTCTAAAGCCCACCAATGATGCCATGGTGCTCCATGGTGGTAATGGCTATACCCATGAATTTGATATAGAGAGGGTATTTAGGGATGGAAGGCTTGCACCTATTGGTGGAGGAACATCAGATATTCAGAAAGTGATAATATCGCGTATGCTTTAAATTTATGGGAGGGGGAGATGAGATTTGATTTTAATGAGAAAGAAAGAAAAATAATTGAAGATTTTTCTTATATCTTAAACCAGATACCTGGTGATGGTTCCTTTTTATATAATAAAGCAAATCTATCAGATATAATAAATAAGTTGTCTAAGACCATTTACTTTGACACAAGAAAAATAGTTGATGAAGAGATTAATTTAAATTCAATTTTATTTAAAATAAAGAGCGATCTATGTTCAAAAAATTTTTATTTATATTTAATAGCTGAATTAGGAATAAATTTTATACGCAACATTTTGGAAGATCAAAATTTATCTGATTATATAAGCTCAATCATGAATTCAAAAAATATTATAATTCCAGCATATGTTGAAGATAATATGAATTTCCATTTAAAAGAGATAACTACTACAGCAATTTTAAATGGAGATTATTATATTGTATCAGGGACGAAAAAAAATGTCTTATTTTTGGATTGGGCTGATTATGTGTTGTTACTAGCAAAATATGAAGATAATCTAATCTTTTTTATATTAAACAAAGATGAAGTTGAAATAAAATCTAGAGAAAATTTATATGGTATTGATTTATTGACAATATCAGAAATACTAATAAAAGAGAAAAAAATTCCCAAAGATAGATGTGTAGGTCCTATATTAGATAAAAATTTTTTGGACAACTTTTTTTATTCCATAAATCGTATTTTGATTCCAGGTTCAATTGGGCTTATGCAAAAGAGTTTTGAAGAGGCGAGAGTGTTTGCAAAACAACATAAAAATGGAGGAAAACCAATAATTGCCTATCAGGAAGTGGGTTTTAAATTGGCTGAGATGAAGACCTTGCTTGATGCATCTTATTTAATAGCTGCTAAAGCCATGAATACAGAGAATAAAAAACAATCTTATGAGACAAACCTTGTTGCCAAGGTGTTCTGTCTTGAATCATTGGAAAATATAGCAAGTAGTGCGCTTTCAATACTCTCAACATATGGATTTACTGATAAATATCTCTCAGGTAATATACTAATGCTTTCAAAATTTTTCCAGGTAAATGGAACATCTACTGAAGTGTCAAGGGTTAATCTTGGAGATTTGTGTCTGGGATATAAAAAAATTTGATATAAGGAGGTCATTATACATGGAAACAGATAAAAAAGAGCTTTCAGTAGCAGCCAAGAGAAGACTTAAAGAAAAACAGCAAAGATACAATATTATTTTATCTTCTGCACTGAAACATTTTTGCGAAAAGGGTTATAATAAAACAACCATACAAGATATTGCTCAGAGTTCTGAAATTGCAGTTGGTACGGTGTATTTTTATTTTAAGAACAAAGAAGATATTATGATACAACTAATCCATGATATTGGTCGAATTTTGAGGAGGGCTTTGGGCGAGGAATTTAGGAAAAAAAGCGGGAGCATTGAAGGATTTCTAAATGCAGGTAGGATTTTTTTTTATGAGGTGTGCCAAAAATATCCAGATCATATCTTGATACTCATGAGGGAGTCTGTAGGACAAACCCCTGACATAGAAAAAGCAAGGCAGGAGCTTTTTAATAAATTAATAAAAGATATAATGAATGCCTTAATTAAAATAAAAGATCATCATAAAATTCAATATAAATCAAAGATGTCAATTGAAGTGATAGCAACTATTGTTGTAGGACTTTTTGAAAAGATTTCATATCATTTTTTAATTAATAATGGAACTCATATAAAACAAATAGGGGAAGATGTCCTTGATTTTATATATGGTGGTGTAAAAAATCTCATTATAGGTAAGTTAAATGATAATTAGAGGTGCCCTTCATATCCATACCCTATGCTCAGATGGTGAAATGGATATATTTGAGGCGATTGACATATATAAATCAAAGGGATTTGATTTTATAGCCTTTACTGATCATGACTTTTTAATGAAAAATGGCTGTTATGATGTGTTAGATGAGCTTAGTGAAGACATCTTGATATTTAAAGGTATAGAAAAAACTGTTTTTGTATCTGGATATGTACATGTAAACGAAATCTATGGACAAAATGAAGTATTAAGGATCTTTAACCACCCAGCTGATCTAAATATGAGTATAGATGAGATTTTAAAAAAGATACAAATGACAGATAGGCTAATTGGAATCCATGCAGTGGAGATTACTTCAAGGGGATTTTATACACCAGAGATAGATAAGGAAATTATTAACTATCCAAAGGTTGCTACAGACGATGCCCACAATGTTAGGATGTGTGGCAGGGCATGGATTGAGATGGACGCACCTTTAGATAAGGACATAATTTTAAGAAAAATAAAGGCAGGGGATTTTTGGAATTGTTTTATTTAAAAAAATTATGGAGGAGGACATGGAAAAAATAGGTATATGCGCCTTTTCCCAGACCAGTGTTGAATCAGATAAGTGGTATCAAAGGTTCCAGGAAATGGCATTTGAAGTGGTAAAAGACCTGTTAGAACAGACTTCCCTTGATTTTAGTGATTCAGGCATAGAAATGACTATTAGTGTGTCTGACGATGTATTTGATGCCAGGACCATATCAGATAATGCGATGACTGACGTACTGGGCGCCCATTATAGATGTGAAGAAAAGGTGGCACAGGAAGGTTTGCAGGCGATTTATTATGCATGCAGTGTTATAAATTCTGGTATTGCAGATGTTGTAATGGTGGTTGGTCATTGTAAGGAATCTCAGGCAAAGTCAAGAAATATGGTCACTCACATGGCCTTTGATCCTTTTTATGCAAGGCCAGTTGGTCTTGATTTTCAGATTGCAGCTGCTCTTCAGGCACAGACATTTTTGGATAGAGCTAATATTGGAGAGGATGAACTTGCTCAAATAGTGGTGCGGGCAAGAGAGAGGGGGAGCAAAAATGTATTGTATCCAAATCTTACACCTGTAAGTGTAGAGGAAGTAATTGCATCTAAATATTTGGCCAAACCCATAAGAGAGCTACATGCATATCCAGTTTCAGATGGTGCTGTTGGGTTTATTTTGGCCTCTGAAAAAAAGGCAAAAGAGATATGTAAGGATCCTGTATGGGTCACTGGAGTTGGTTGTTCAATGGATACCTATTTCCCAGGTAATGGAGATCTTATTAATTTAGGCTCATTGAAAAAGGCAGTTTCCAGAACATTGGATAGGGCAAACACCAGTCTGGATTCAATAGATATATATGAATTCTCAGACCAATATGCCTACCAGTTGCCTCTGTATCTGACAAATTTAGGTTTCTGTAACCTAGAAGACGTATCTTCGTTTATCAAAAATGGTGGCCTTGATGAAAAAAATATAAATTTATCAGGTGGGATGCTCATTGGCGCACCCCTTATTTTAGGTGGGCTTTTTAGGGTTGTTGAGGCCATTAAACAACTAAAGGGGATCTCGGAAAATCAAATTCAGGATCCAAAAACTGCCATTGTTCAGAGTTCCATGGGGCCAGCTGCTCAATTTAACTCCGCAGTAGTTTTATCAAGGGATAATTAAGGAGGGGGATTATGAGAGATAGAAAAAGGGAAGTTGCAATAGTTGGGGTTGGTCAAACCAAATATTCTTCCCATAGGGAAGATGTGAATCAACCTGAAATGATTAGTGAGGCAATTTTTGAGGCCTTAGAACAAACGTCTCTTACAATGGATGATATAGATTGTATAGTACACGGGAATATGGAACTTTTTGAGATGATATACCAGCCCGATTTGTGGCATACGATTGGTACAGGTGCATCAGGTAAAGAGTGTCTAAGGCTTACAACAGGTGGAACAACTGGTGCTACCTTAGTGTGTGCTGCTGATGCCCTGGTTGCATCTGGAATGCACGATATAGTAATGGCAATAGGGTTTGAAAAATTACAAGAAGGGCACACCACAGGCGGTATAACAAATATGGCAGATCCACTCTGGGGTAGAAAATTACAAAGTGGTGCGCTAGTTGGGATCACAGCCACACAGATGATTGAAGAATTTGGGGAAGAAAGGGCAAAAAAGGCCTCAATAGATTATCGCATTATTATGGATATGCACGCAATGAAAAATCCAAAGGCACACAGAAGGCTTGGGCTTAATTTTGATATGGCAGAGGATTTAATGAATAATTCTCCCCAGCTTGTAGGTGAGCTCAGGATGATACATATGTGCTCCCAGAGCGATGGGGCGTGTGTGGTTATTTTAGCATCTGAAGATAAGGCAAAAGAGATTTGTGATAGACCTGCCTGGATATTAGATCATGTAACTGTCCATAGAGAAGAACACATGGGTACACTCTTTGGTTTTAAAAAAGAAAAATTAACACACAGACACGCAGCAGAGGTCTTATTTAAAAGAAATAATATAAATGACCCAGTAAATGAGTTTGATGTGTTTGAAATGTACGATCCATCGAGCTGGTGGGGAGTTGATTGGCTGAGAGAATTTCTCCTCTTTGATGGGGATGAGCACTTAAAACTGGTGGAAAATAGAGAAATTTTAATAGATGGCAAATTTCCTGTAAATCCATCTGGCGGAGTTATAGCTTCAAATCCCATTGGTGCCACTGCCATGGTGAGATTTGCAGAAGCTGCCCTACAGATAATGGGAAAGGCTGGAGAACACCAGGTTAAAAAAGAGGTAAATAAGGCCCTTGCCTCTGGATTTGGTGGCACTTTTTGGACTGTTCTAGGTATTTTAACAGCAGATAAACCAGAGAGATAGGGGAGGGGAATGATGGATAAAAACTTAACTGTTAAAGATATTATTTTGAGTTTTAAGAACAGGGCAAATGAACACATTATAAAAGACGTAGTTTGCTCCCTTGGTTACGATATTTCAGGTGAGATGGGTGGCAAATGGACAGTAAAAATAGATAAGGGAAAAGTAATAATTGAAGATGGACTAAATGATCCAGATGTGGTCATATCTATGAATGATGAAGATTTTATTAGCTTTACCCTGGGCAAGTTGGACCCAGTAAATGCCATTTCAGCAGGAAGATTAAAGATAACAGGCGACGCTCAAATTGCGCAGCAGTCAGCTAAATTTTTCAAAAAATATCAAATAGATAATGGAGAAGAAAGGGAAGAATTAGTACGACTTAGGAAAATCTTATCAATACCTCAGCGTTTTTCAACAGGTGAGGTCATGGGATTTTTTCTTAATAATTTAAAGAAGAAAAAAATTATGGCCAATAAGTGCCCAAAATGTGGGAGAATGCAATGTCCTCCAAGGGAGGTATGTGCTATCTGTAAAGTGGAGGCAAGTGAATGGGTAGAGGTTGGACCAGAAGGTAGACTCACAGTGGCAGATATTGTGTTTTACGCCTCACCAGATCCTTTAACTGGCGAGATCAGAAAGACTCCTTACATTACTGCATATATCCTTTTAGATGGATGTGAAGACCCTGATACTTTCTGGCACGAGATTGATCCAGATACTCCACATGAGAAACTAAAGAGGGGTGTTAGGGTAAGACCTGTATGGAATGAAAAAAGGACTGGAGCCATTACTGATATTAAATACTTTGAGTTAGTAGAAGATTAAATAGATGAAGGAGATCTACTATGTATAGGAATAGTTTTATAGTCCATGGTAAGTTGGCATTACCTTATCAATATTTTGCAGGAAGATTGGGATCAAAATTTATAAAGACTTTGGAGAAAGAACACAAAATAATTGGGACAAGATGTAAAAAATGTAATACAGTATATGTACCACCAAGAAGCATATGTGATAGATGTTTTTTAGATATAAAAGACAATTTAGAAGAGGTATCCAAGGAAGGAACTGTTTTAAGTTATACAGTAGTAAACTCCTATGAAGACCACTATCCAGAGAGACCTCCATTTATTTTAGGTTTAATAAAATTAGATAAAGCAGATACACCCTTTGTCCACATAATAAAAAATGTCCCAATAAATAAAATGAAATCAAATATCAGGGTAAGGGCAATTTTTTCAAATACCCCAACTGATACAATATTAAATATATCTCATTTTGAACCAGTTGATTATTCTGTCTTTGAAGTTGGATACACCTATGAAGAACTTGAAATAGGCATGAGTGCATCTTTTACAAAGACCATAACTGAGACAGATGTATATCTTTTTGCTGGTATATCTGGTGATTTTAATCCCATGCACGTGAATGAGGAATATTCTAAAAAAGGAATTTTTGGAAAAAGGGTGGCACATGGAGTAGTTCCCCAGAGTTTAATTGCCCCTGTGTTGGGTACCAAATTGCCTGGCCTTGGTACCGTGGCAATAGAGATCAATACAAGATTTAGAAGACCCACCTATTTTGGAGATACAATCACTGCAATTGCCACAGTGAAGGAGAAAATTGAAGAAAAGAAGTGGGTAAAAATGGCGCTAAAATTTATAAATCAAAAAGGAGAGATAATAGCAGACGGGGAGGCAATAGTAATGCCACCTAAGGGATAAAAATTTTATGGGGCAAATTCGCCCCATGAAAAAAAATAAAGGGAGGGGGAGAGATGATAATGGGTCCAAGGTTTAAAAAGGGAAAAGATTTTTTTGATAAAGATTTTTTTGATTTGTATGAAAGAATTGGTTATCCTAAACAGTGGTTACAAGAAGCACTAACGTTTGCACCAGAAGATAGTTATGTAATTTCTCATCCATCCTGGTTTTATGAAGACTTACCTGAGATTCCTTTATGTTCCATCTACGAGCTATTTGAACGTTCTTATCAGAGGGGACCTGATAAAACAGCAGTTGTTTTTTTAGATAAGGCAATAAGTTATAAAAAGTTATATGAACTTATTTCTCGTTATGCTAGTTTACTTAAAAAATTAGGTGTTAAAAAGGGCGATGTTGTAGCAACAATGCTGCCTAATTCTTTGCAGCATATTATAGCATTTTATGCTGTAACTAAAATAGGGGCTATACATACTCCAATAAATGTTATGTACAAAACAGAAGAGATATCTTACCAGATTCAAGATTCTAAAGCCAATGTAATTTTTCTGTTAGATGCATTTTTTCCCCGTATAAAACCCCTTATTGATGAGGGATTTTTAAAACATGTAATTGTAACAAACATTAAAGATTGGGCAAGTGAGGATTTTAAGGTGCCATCTTCCTTTGAACAATTGTGGAATATTCCAAAAAAAGATATACCAGGAACAATAGATTTTTTTAGTACTATAGAAAATTTAGAACTAGAGAATGAAAGTGAGATAGTAAATCCAAAGGAGGATATTGCTTTACTTTTATATACTTCTGGTACAACAGGAAAACCCAAAGGAGTAATGGAGAGCCATTTTAATCTTGTATTCAATTCTATTACTCATACTCATGCATTTCGTGTATGGAAAGGGGATGAAATTAATCTTTCTATTATGCCAATGTTTCATACTGCTGGATATTTACTCCATTTTCTGCCTACTATGTATCAGGGAGGTTCTGTTATCCCAATCCCAATTTTTGATGTACAAAATGTTGTGGATGTTATAGATAGATATAAAGTAAATGTAATCTTTGCACCACCAACATTTTACATTGCACTTATGTCAAATGCAGAGTTTGTGACTAAAGAAAAATTAA
>JAMOQN010000219.1 GCA_027063985.1 Desulfohalobiaceae bacterium | reverse complement strand
GCCATGGTCAAGGGGATTCTCTCCCCAGTTTCACTGGCCCTTAGAATAACAAACTGTCCTGGTTTTGCTTTTTTTGCAATCAAGGGCGCCTTAATCTCATTTAACACCACTGAGCCTTGAGCCATTTCTTGTCGCTTGACAATTTCAAACATAACTTACCTCCAAAGAATTTTTATTAATTTGTTTAGGACCCACTGGAAAAACATATATTGACTGAAAATATCAGCCCTAATTACAAATTATCCCCTTCCATTTGTTTTAGATTATAATAGATATTGTTTTTCATCCACCTTGGATCCCACCACTCAACAGGATCAACAGGTATTCCACTAATTAATATTCCAAAATGGAGATGATCTCCACCAGCAAGTCCTGTTGCTCCAGAAAGCCCTATTACCTGTCCTTTTTGTACAAAATCACCTTTTTTTACCCTTATCAAGGACAAATGTCCATACAAAGATTGAACTCCATAGCCGTGGTCGATAATTACAGCATTTCCGTAGATTCCAAACCAGCCTGCATAAACCACCCTACCAGAATTTGCAGCAATAACCTTATCTCTCGCAACAGAAGCAAGGTCAACCCCAAGATGGGTCTCAGTATCAATTTTTTTCCCATGATAAAAGTAACTACGTTTATCGCCAAAAGATGCCATTCTAGCAGCATTTGGCATCCTTAAAAAGGCACCTTTAAATAAAATTTTTTTCTCTGTATTAAGTCCAATCTTCCTGAGCATATCTCTATTTTTCTTCCTGAGCTCTTTGTTCACTTTTAAAAATATCTCCAATGGACTTAATCCTTTAAATTTATCTTCAAATTGAACCATTTTGGTATTTAAAAACCTATCTGATATGTTTATTTTTGAATGTCTAAATCTTGTTCTTTTTATATAACACCTAAGTGGTATTTTCTTCTTGTTTCCTGCGAAATCTTCAGCAACTACCCAAACAGTCAAATTTTTTGGATCAACATCATAGGGTATAGCAAAAAAAACGAGATAATTTTTTTTGTACCTATATGCTGGAAAAAAATATTTGGATACCTCTACACCTCCTCTTTTAATGGGTTCTGAAACAGAAAACCCACAAACTCCAGACCCACCAATCTTTAAATAATGTCTATAAGTCTTCATAAATATATTTGGGGGAGAGGTGTCCAAGATATAGGTTTTTCTTATTTTGGCTACATTTCCCTGAAAAAAATTGTTTATGGATTTATCTAAAGCCCACACAATTAATTTGATTTCCCCATCACTAAAGCCAAGTTTTTTAGGATCCAATTCATAATCAATATGAGAAGAATTTTTTTCAATTTTCAAAGAAATGGTCTTTTCTCTTTGTCCTTGAGAAATCTTTATACCTACCTGTTTTAACAAAGATTTATTGTCCTTCACGCTAATTTTTATTATCTTATTATTTGCACCAATATACTTTCGATTTTCTAGCATAATTTTGGGTGGCACCCTATCCAAAATTAAATAATAATACCCTACTGCTAACATTATTAAAATACCTAATAAAAAAACAACCACTTTAAATTTATTCATAAAATTATTCCTTTTTTATTTGCATATTCCTTTTGTTTTGTGTAGTATATAAACTTTATAACAAACTTTTATTAGGAGGTAGATTCATGGAAAAGGCAAAACAAGGAGATAAGGTAAAGGTTCATTATAAAGGATTCCTAGAAGACGGAACAGTCTTTGATTCTTCATTTGACCAAGATCCCCTTGAGTTTACAATTGGCAATGGTGAAATAATTCCTGGATTTGAAAATGCCGTTATTGGCATGGGTGTTGGAGAAACAAAGGTTGTTGAGGTTGCTCCAGAAGATGGTTATGGAGAGTACAACGAAATGGCTAAGTTGGAAGTCCCAAGAGAGAGTCTTCCTGAACACATCAACCCAGAAATTGGGATGATGCTTCAGCTCACCACTCCTCAGAACACTCAGGTTCTTGTTAGGGTCACTGATATGGATGATACTAATGTTGTACTTGATGCTAATCATCCCCTTGCTGGAAAAAATCTCAAGTTTGAGATCCAATTGGTTGATCTAGTAGCAGCTTAAAACCACAAAAAAGCGGTATCTCTGGATACCGCTTCTTAATTTTTAGGCATTCCACCCATAAAAATTTTTGCTGCCATTTCTGCAAGTTTATATATTTTATCATTCCCTGATTGATTTTCATTGTCCCCATGTCCTTTATAACTAACTATTATGCCTAATATGGAGGCAAAAAACGATTTTGCATAAAGGCTTACATTTTCTTTTGTACATCCTAAGGCAAGCAACATCTCTTCAAATTCTGTCTGATATTGATCTATGATCCTGACAAACTTTTCCCTTGCCTCTTCTTCTACTTCATCATTAACCAAAAAATGTCCCAACATCTGCAGAGTAGATTTTCTTGTTATGAAAAAGTCCACTATGCCTCTGGCAACATCTGCTAAATTGGGACTCCCAGACTTAATCCGCTCCAATTGCATTTTTTTGCCTTGCTCTACTTCATGTTCCAAAATCTCTGCTATGACATCATCTCTGCTGGAAAAATATCTATAAATAGATGCAGCGCTGATACCTGCTTCCTCTGCTATGTCCCTCATTCCTATTTCATAAAAAGAATGTTCTGAAAATAACTTCATTGCAGATTCTAGAATTATTTCTTTCCTATATGCCCTTTCTTCTTCTTTTAATTTTAAAAACGTTGAGGACCTTTTCATGTTCTTTACAACGCCTCCAAATAGAAAGTTTTTAATCAAACTTAATCGTTAGAAAAATTGCTCTCCGTATATACTCATTTTGTAAATTTGTAAACCATTAAAACAAAGTTTTATATTTATTAATCACTTGCAATAAAAAAGGGAGAGCAAGCTCTCCCTTTTTTGTTTAAAATTTTTCATAGTGAACAAATTCTGAGATCTCCTTTCTCTTTGGAGGCTTTGGATCCTGGGCAGGATATCCCATGGGGACCATGACGACCACTTCATATCCATCTGGCACGCCTAATACTTTTTTTGCCTTGTCTTGATCAAAAAGTCCAACAACTACGCCCCCAAGTCCTAGAGATTTTCCAGTTAAACACAAATTCTGGGTGGCTATTCCAATATCAAACATAAACCAATCACCAAATTTTGTAGTGACTTTTCCCTTATAGTAACCTGACTGTTGTAGTTTCGCCACCATAACAAAAACTACAGGTGCCTTAACTATGGCAAGGTATGCTGGATTGTTATTTGGCAGTGTTTCCTGAAGTTTTTTCTTGACATCCATATCTTTTACTACAATCACTTCCCAACATTGAGTATTTGCCCACGATTGAGCCCACTTAACTGACTCAAGGAGCTTCTCAATCTTCTCCTGCTCAACATCCTTATCTTCAAATTTTCTTATACTTCTTCTGGTTTTGATAATTTCCATAAACTCCGTCATAGATACTCCTCCCTTTTTATACATTAAATCTAAAGGTTATAATGTCCCCATCCTTGACAATGTATTCTTTACCTTCTAAACGCAACACCCCAACTTCCTTTGCCTTTTTAAAATCCCTGTATTTTTCAAAATCATCCCATGACAAAACCTCTGCCCGAATAAATCCCTTTTCTATGTCAGAATGAATGGCTCCAGCTGCTTGTTTTGCACTACATCCTTTTTTGATTGTCCAGGCCCTTACTTCTTTTTCACCTGCAGTCAAAAAAGTAATGAGCCCTAAGAGTTCATATGTTGCATGGATTATTTTATCAAGGGCAGACTCTTTTATCCCCAGGTCATTTAAAAACTCTTGCCTTTCTTCTTCGTCTTCTATTTCTCTAAGCTCTCTCTCTAATTTTGCACACACCTCTATTTTTTTCTTCTGGGGCTCATCTCCATTGTTTTCAAACTCATATTTCCCCATATCAGATTCTAATACATTGTACACATACAAAATTGGCTTGGCAGACAAAAATTGAAATCCTTTAAGTTCTGGAGCTAATCTTATTTGTTCATTAGTTCTTAAGGGGACTTCTTTTTCCAAAAGCTCCTTTGCCAGAACAAGCAACTCTTCTTCTTTTGGATTTACTAAATTTTTGTCTTTTCTTTTGTCAACAGCGATCCTATCAAGCCTTTTTTCCACAACTGCAAGGTCGGATATTATCAGATCCCCTTCAATATTCTCTTCCTGCTTTTTAGGGTCATTTAGACCTGAAAAGCAATCAATTACTGGCAAAAGACAATCCATGCTTCTTATGTCATTTAACACCTTGTTTCCAAGGCTTTTGGCCCCTGCACCAGTGATTTCCCAATATTCAATTTCAGAATAAGTAACTTTCTTTGGTTTGAATATTTCTGCAAGAGGTTGCAATCTCGGGTCTATTACCTTGACCATTGCCCTGTTCAAATTTGCCGCGTGAGCTCCTGCAAGTGCAACAAATAACTCTGTTTTACCTGAGCCAGCAAAACCAAAAATACCTGTTTTCATTTTAATCTCCTAACTCTAATTTTTTAGTAATTTTATAATCTCAGGGATTACTTTTTCTACCATTATTTCCACCCCTTGCTCATTGGGATGGACCATATCTTGTAATGTCAAAGAATGATTACCTATTATGCCACCTAAAAAATCGTGGACTAAGGGTATGTTATGTTTTTTTGCAAGGTCTATATAAATTTTTTCAAATTTCTTGCAATATTCTTTGTCTATATCAAAAAGTCCCACTGGAATCCTTGTACCAATGAGCAGTATCTTTGCACCAATTCCTTTTGCCTTTTCTATAATTTTATCAAGATTCAAATAAATATCTTCAATTGGATATTCCAAAAACCCATCATTTATGCCTAACTCCAAAACCACAATATCTGGCAATTCCTTTAAATAAAAGTCAATTCTTCTAAGACCTCCAAAGGTGGTATCACCAGATACACCAGCATTAATTACTTCTACATCGTACCCCTGGTTATTTAGCCGCATCTCAAGCCTGCTTGCAAATGACCTATCACGCCTTAAACCATAGCCTTCTGTTAAGCTGTTGCCAAAGGCAAGGATCTTTATCATACAATACCCCAAAAACTAATAATTGAACTTTTATTATTTTTATTTTAAAAGAAGTTTATGCATTGGTATATTTATGCACTTTTAGCTTTTTTTATAATAGGTATTCAGCGTTTTTTTTATAATGTTGCTGCAAAATACAATTGTAATTCCCTTGCTACAACTCTTATTTTCATGTTTTCTGTAAGCTGTATCAGTTTTATCTATATATTTGCAACCAACACTAAATTTTCTCTAAATAGTTATACACTCTTCTTAAGTTTTTTAAATAGTATCACATTTTCAATTGCTACAGTAAGCCATATCCAGGCCCTTAAATTTTCTTCACCCTCGTTAGTATATCCTTTTATTCGATTAAACATATTAATAGTAGTTTTATATTCCTGTTTTATATTAATGGAAAGACTTACATCTATTCAACTTATTGGAATTTTTATCTCAATCATATCCCTGTTTCTAATTAGTTCCGAATTTAAAAATGATTCTTATAAGAAAAAGGAAAATAAAATAGGATTTATCTGGGCATCCTTTGCTATGGTATGTGGTGCTATTTCGTCTATTTCATGCAAATACGCAGCTAATTATATAAATAAGTTTGTATTTATTTTTATATCATATGTAATGTCCACATTCTTTTTAACAATTGGGTTAAAGCTATTAAATCCAAAAGAAAATTTGCTATCTAAAAAACATTATTTTAAATTTGCAACAATTATTATTGGAATTTTAATGGGAATACTTAATATTCTTGGTTTTTATTGTTATCTTATGGCTTTAGAAACTGGTCCCCTTTCCATTGTTGTAACTATTAATGGAATGCATTTTGTAATAAGTATTATAATGTCAGCCATTATATTTAAAGACAAAATTACAAAAAAATCCTTATATGGAATCTTTTTAACTATTATCTCGCTTATACTACTAACGAATTTCTAATAACTACCTCTTTCCATTTGATAAACTGAGTTGTCTCACTAATTTTTTATTCATCTAAAATCTTTACTTTGTCTTTATTTACAAATTCCAAATAATCTCCCAGCAATTGTAGAGCAAGCCAGTTTTTCAGAGTGGCAATATTTATTATTTCTTCTGTGAGATTTAGTGACGCAACAACAGGAATCACTTTTAGATTTCTATATTCTGGAAAAAATGTTAGAAAATCAGAAATAGCTGACTCAAATTCTTCAAAATGATGTCTTCTATAGGTAGATTTTACATCAACTAAAAAGAGATAATTGTCTGCTACGCATATAACATCATATTCTCTTATTTTTCCATTTAACTTTCTTTTCCTTCTTACAGAAATTTCTGTTACATCGAGATTATAAGTTCTTTTAATAAGTTGTGGAATCCCTGGTGCAACTATATCTTCCG
>JAMOQN010000218.1 GCA_027063985.1 Desulfohalobiaceae bacterium | reverse complement strand
GGCCATCCATCAGTCCTATCTATAATAGATAAATCTAACTCTCTCCATTGGTTTTATACTTTGGTACAGGAATATATTCCACAGTTGGAGTTCTTTTTACAGGTTGAGGATACAGACTCATAAGTTGCATAACCTCTACGGGAATTTCATTACTAACATTGAGCCCCAAAGACTTGGCCTCTTCATAGGTTATGGGATAGTCATGGGTCCATGTGCCAGTAGAAAGGAGTTTTGCAAGATTTTTGGCTTTATCGTCTTCATATTTATCCTTTAATAAATCGTAAACTGCGGATTCTAGTTGTTTTATTGCCTTTTTTGCAACATCCGCCATAATCAATGTCTTATCTTCAATCCTGTTTACATCCTTTTGTTCCAGTAGCTTTACAACAGACGCTGCAGGTAGTTCTCCCAGTTGAGGGTCAACAGGACCTAACACTGCATTTTCACTCATAACAATTTCATCAGCAGCAAGGGAAATTAATGTCCCACCACTCATGGCATAGTGGGGAACAAATACAGTAACCTTTCCTGGATGTTTTTTTAGTGCCCTGGCTATCTGTAAAGAAGCAAGTACCAATCCACCTGGTGTATGTAAAATAAGATCAATTGGCATGTCCTTGTCTGTCATTTGAATGGCCCTTAAGATTTCCTCTGAATCATCGATGTTTATAAATTTATAAACAGGAAATCCCAAGAAGCTCATGGTCTCTTGTCTGTGTACAAGGAGAATTACTCTAGAATTTCTCTTTTTTTCTATTTTTGCTATAAGTCTTTGTCTTGCTGACTCTATGAGTCTTTGCTTTAAAAGCGGCTGAAGTGCAGCAATCATGAAAAATAGCCAGAATAATTCATTAAAACTCATATTTATCCCCCTTTTTGATTTTAATATAAAAACCTATAATAATATTCATCTGGATAACATTCCCTGCAATATGCATTTTTGAAAAATCTGTGGATTATAACACCAAAGATAAAACCACCTATATGAGCCCACCAGGCAATACCACCTGCATTTTGACCAATAAATATTGAGAATGTGCCAGATATAAGTTGTGATAAAAACCAGAAGCCAATATAGATTATAGCTGGTATTTCTATAAAGTATGGTATGAAGAAAATGGGAATCAGTGTAATAATTCTAGATGTTGGAAACATAATCATATATGCACCCATCACACCTGAAATAGCACCAGAGGCTCCAATTGCTGGTACGGTGGAATTAGCATTAAAAATAAAATGTGTTAAACTTGCAAAAACACCACATAAAATATAGAAAATAAGATATTTTGTGTGTCCCATTCTATCTTCAACATTGTCGCCAAATATCCAAAGGGCCCACATATTACTAATTAGATGAAACCAGCTTCCATGTAAAAATATGTTTGTTAAAAAAGGCCAGTAATTGTCTATATGAAGTCCAATAAAATATGCCCAAGCAGGATGGGTATATCTTGCTGGTACAAGGCCAAAAATATAAAAAACAGAATTTAAAACATCAGGTGGAAGAGATACCTCAATAAAAAAAATAAATACATTAATTGCTATTAAAAGATATGTAACAAATGGAGTTTGTCTTCTTGGAATTATATCTTTAATTGGGATCATATCCAAGCTCCTTATAATAAAATCATTTTTAAGATTAAGTAAAATGATTAAAATGTCAATAGATAAAAAAAAGCCATCTCCTTTTAGAGATGGCTTTTTATACCCTAGATTCAGATATATTTTTTATCTTCTAGATCTTGCTTCGTTTACCCTCAGTCTACGTCCATCAAGTTCTTTTCCATTGAGGCCTTCGATTGCCCTCTTGGCACCCTCTGTATCCATTTCAACAAATCCAAAACCTCTGGATCTACCAGTTTCCCTGTCCCTGATCAGGTTAAAGGATTGAACCTCACCATACTCAGAAAAAAGTTCCATTACCTGTTCTTCTCTTGCGCTGTAGGGAATGTTTCCCACGTACAAATTCTTCATAAAAAAATCTCCTAAAAAAAATAAAATTAAAAGTTACACAATTGTGTTAACCAATGAAGCGACCATTTCATACTTTATTTGTAATGTCAATTAAAAATTAAAGAAATTATAATTTTTTTTAATTTTTCGATTGTTGACTAATTTAGTCTATAAAATTAAAATGTTATAAAAATATTAAGGCATAATAACACATGAATATAAATAAATACAAAAAAATAATTTTTGTACATAAAGGGGCATTAGGTGATTTTTTACAAATATGGCCCAGTTTATGTAATATTGTAGAGTCTTATAAAAATAAGGTTGAGTTTTATTTTTATGGGAAACAATATTATAATTATTGGATAAAGCCTTTAAATATAAAGTTTCTTCCATGGAAATATAGGATACTTTTGGATAAAATATATTTAAATGAAAAGCTTTCCTCAGAATTTAACGACTCTTTAATTATCTGGTTTGTTTTGAAGAAAAATATATCAAATCAAAAATATCAAAATGTAATATTTTTAAAAGGAATTTTAAAAAACAAAGAAAAAAAAGTGTGGAAACAGTATCTAAGTCAATTACAAAATATAGGATTAGATAGTTGCGTAGATTGGCAAAAAATATGGTCTTTTTATTTTAAAAGACAAAGCAACCCCAATTTTGTAACAATTTTTCCAGGCTCTGGTCATAGACTAAAAAACTGGCCCATTGAAAATTTTATAAAACTCGCAGAGATATTGTTGTCCATGGGGCAAAATGTTAGATTTGTGATGGGCCCTGCTGAATTAGAGCGGTTTGATCTTAATTTATTTTCCAAGTTTTCTGTTTTAGTATCACAGGATGCTCATACACTCCAGGACATAATCTTAGAATCTAAATTAGTTATTGGAAATGACAGTGGTCCAATGCACCTTGCTGGGATGAATCACGTGCCCAACATAACTATATTTGGTCCAACAAACCCTAAATTATGGGGTCCTATAGGGTCGTTAATTATTTCTCCAAATATTAGCTGTTCCCCCTGTACATCAATTATAGATATTAAATGTGATAAAATGTTGTGTCTCAAAGAGATTACAGTGGATATGGTGTTGGATAAAATTAAAGGATATTTTAATCTTTCTTGACATTGATATTTAAAGAAATTATTTGTGGCCAAGTTTTTGAGTATTCGTTGAGTATTCGAGACTTAAAACTTCCTCCTTTCCCTTCCTGCATCTAGTTGGTTTTAAAAGAAAAAACAGGAGTTAATTATGATAAATATTTTGTTTTCTGTTCTGGTATCTATTCCATCATCAGCTTATGAGCCTTAGGGTTGGTGTGGAAAATTTGTGTAAATCTTTTTATACTAGCTGTATGGGCCATTTATGAATTGCCCATACATTTTACAACTTCGCCAATAATTGATAATTTTTTCAAAAGGGTAAGTATTTCACCAGTGAACCCATTTTTTAATTAATTTTGATCTTGATATATGAAAAAGAAAAAATTTGATCCAAAAAAATTAGAGGTTTTAAATAATCCCAGGAGGCTGGAGGATATTCCCCCAGGATTAATTGTAAATTTGTTGGGTTTAAAAAATGTTCAGACCATTGTAGATGTGGGTGCAGGCACAGGTTTTTTTACAGTGAAGTTTGCTGAAATCCTGAATGTACAAAAGGCTTATGCCTGCGATATATCCCCTGTAATGGTTAAGTGGATCAAGGATAATCTGGTTCCTCAACATCCATACATTATTCCTGTCCTAAGTGGAGAAAAATCCATCCCCTTAAAAGATAAAAGTGTTGATTTATGTTTTATGATAGCACTACACCACGAGCTTGAAAACCCAATAGCTATTTTAAAAGAATGCAAAAGAATTTTAAGGAAGGGAGGAAAGATCTTTGTAGTTGATTGGAAAAAGAAAGAAATGAAGGAAGGTCCACCAATTAATATTAGATACACTCCAGATATAGTAAAAAATCAGATGGAACTAGTTGATTTTAAAAATATTTTTATATTTGAGGAACTTCCAAAATTCTTTTTAGTTGGGGGTGAGAATTAAAAAAATCCTTGACTTTTTTTAGAGAAAAAAATAATTAGTAATTCTTGTCACTGCGATGGGCCTATAGCTCAGTTGGGAGAGCCACCGGCTCATAACCGGAAGGTCCCAGGTTCAAGTCCTGGTAGGCCCATCAAAAGATAAAAAATTGAGGAAATGAACAGTTTATCATAATTTTTTCAGCAAGTTAAGGCTTCCTTAAAAATTTAAGGAAGCCTTTTTATTTTTGATCCAAAATATCTCGTGTTATTATATTGTTTTGTAAATTTTTACTCACTTAATTTAGGATAATGACGTGGATGTAGATAATTTAATTGCCAAAATAGAATCAGTTGCCAATCCAGCCTATGCATCAGAATGGGATATATCTGGCCTGCATGTCATAGGGGAGAGAAAGGAGATTAAAAAACTGGCCCTATCTTTAGACCCCACCTATGAGATAGTGTTAAAAGCAGACAAATGGGGGGCTGATTTTATTTTAACTCATCATCCCCTTGTCTTATCCCCAAGGCTACCCAATCGAGACGATGAATATACCAAAGTTTTGCGACAATTGTTAAAGAGGGGTATATGGCTCTATTGTGCCCATACTTCTTTGGATGTAAATTTAAAAGGTCCGGCTGGTTGGCTTGGGAGATATTTAGAATTAAAAGACATAAAACCCATTGAGCCCATCAAAGGGACCAGCGACGAAGATTTGTTGGGATTTGGACTTATAGGGGATCTTGAACAAGAGATCCCCTTTTCACATTTTATGGAAAAGATAAATAGTGTATTGCAGAGAAAAAATATCATTGTTATTGGAAAAGAGCCTCATAGGGTAAAGAGGATAGGATATTGTACAGGCTCAGGTATGTCCCTTGGAAAAAAAGGTTTTTTACTTGGGGCTGATGTGTATATCTCAGGGGATATAAAATACCACCTTGCTCAAGAAATTGAGAAATTGGGATATACTATTGATGTGGGTCATTTTATTTTAGAGGAAATTATGATGAAGACCTGGGCTGAGGATTTAAAAAAGGATTTAATAGCCCATGATATAGAGATAAAATTTTTCCCAGGAAGGGAGCCAATTTTTATCAAGGAGGTATAAAAATTGAGTTATATAAAACAAATAGAAAGTTTGGTTATTTTGCAGGACATAGATAAGGAGATGGGGGACCTTGAAAAGACCCTGGAGGCTGCCCCAAAAGAAGTTGAGACACTTAAAGAGCGGTTGGAAATTCAAGAAAATCAGAGAAAACAGGTTGAAGAAAAACTCAAGATCTTACAGGAACAGGATGAAAAGTTGACTAAAGAATTAGAAGAGGATCAAGCCAAGCTAAAAAAAAGTAAAAATAAGCTTATGATGGTTGAAAATAGTAAAGAATACCATGCCATAATGAGGGAAATAGATACATTAGAGAAAAATAGCAGGTTAAAAGAAGAAGAAAAATTGACCCTTGAGGAAGAGCTAGATACCCAGCAACGACTTTTGGATGCCCTAAATGAAGAGATTTCAAAAATATCAGGGGAACTTCAACAAAAGGAAGACGCTTTAGATAAAATTATCAACAGGTGTGAGTCCCGTATAAAAGAGTTGAAAGAAAAGAGGGCTGAATTTGCCAAACAAATACCTCCTCCTATTTTGAGTAGATATGAGTTTATAAGGGCGAGATTGAGCAATCCTGTGATAGTTCCAGTTGAGGATTCTATCTGCACTGGATGTCACATAAGCATCCCTCCCCAGACATATATTGAATTACAAAAAGGTCTCCAGATCCTAAGTTGTCCCAATTGTCAGAGGCTAATTTACTGGAAAAATCACTTTGAAGTTGAATAAAATATACGTCAATGAATATATGGGTTGTTATAGTAGCAGCAGGGCAGGGTAGTCGTTTAAAAAAATTCATATCCCAAAAAAAACAGTATTTATCTTTTAATAATAGACCACTTTTCTGGCATAGCACCTCTCCACTATCTTATATTCCCTCTATAAAAGGTGTAGTATTTGTCTTTCCAAAAGAGGATATCCCCTATCTCACAGAATCTATCAAAAAGTATGCATTAGAAGACCATTTTCTTTTGGAATATAAAATCACCCACGGTGGTGAGAGAAGACAGGATTCTGTGTATCAGGGTCTTATGTCCTTGCCCTATGATTGTACACATGTTCTTATCCACGATGGTGCCAGACCTTTTTTAACCAGTGAGCTTGTAAATAGAATAGTTTTTGAATTAAAAAATGGTGTTGATGCAGTAATTCCAGGCATTTTAGTAAATGACACCATAAAATTAGTATCAAAGAGTGGTGTTACCACCCTTCCTAGAGAAAAACTCAGGGCAATTCAGACTCCCCAGGGGTTTACAAAACAGCTCATTGTTTCTGCCCATGAATATGCTAAAAAAAACAATATTACAGGGACAGATGATGCTT
>JAMOQN010000217.1 GCA_027063985.1 Desulfohalobiaceae bacterium | reverse complement strand
AGCCCATGTTTTTGATAGATTTAAATAATAGATTGCAGGAATTAAGAAAGACAGAAAGGGATGAGATAAATAAGGTCTTAAGATATTTGACTTCACTCTTTACAGAGGAAAAGGACAAGCTTTTAAGGCTATATGATTTAATGGTAGATGTAGATATACTCAGGGCAAAGGTTTTATTTGCAGAAAAGATCAGGGGAAATCCAGTTCACGTAGGTGAAAATAGGGTGTTTTTAAAAGGCGCAAGACATCCAATTTTATTTGCTGAACATGGAGCAAAAATAGAGCCAGTGGATATAATCCTGGAACAAAACCAAAGGGCCCTTATTTTGACTGGGGGAAATTCTGGCGGTAAGACTGTTTCTTTGAAGACTTTAGGTCTATGTGCACTCATGGCATATAGTGGTCTTCCAGTGCCATGTTCTGAAGGCAGCACCATACCTTTTTGGAAAGATATTTTTGTATTTTTAGGAGATGAGCAATCATTACATGAAAATTTAAGTACCTTTACTGCCCAGATCAAGAAAATCAGGGATATCTGGCCAAGGGTGGGAAAATCAACATTAGTTCTCTTAGATGAATTTGGTGCAGGTACAGACCCGTCCCAGGGTGCTGCTTTGGCTCAGGCTGTTTTGGATTGTCTCCTTGATAAAGGGGCCTGGATATTTTCAGTTACCCACTTCCCTTCCCTGAAGGTTTATGCCTTAAATCATGAAAATGTCAGGGCTGCAACAGTATTATTTGACCCAAAAACCAAAAGGCCCCTATATAAAATAGCCTATGATCAAGTTGGAACATCCCAGGCGCTAGATGTGGCAAAGGAATTTGGAATGCCTGAAGAGATTTTGATTAGGGCTAGAGAATATCTTTTGATAGATGATGAAAAGACCAACGCAGTTATAGAAAAACTAAATGATATTGCAGTAAAAAGAGAGCAGGAATTAAAAAACTTAAGACAAAAGGCCCAGGCCCTTGAAAAGGAGAAAAAGAAATTAAGAGAAAAATATGAAAAGAAAATAAATGAACTCATAAATGATATAAGTAAAACAATAAAGGAGATAATGACTTCTTACAGGCAGCAGAAAATACATAGAAAAATGGCCCAGAAAAAATTAAAGGAATACAGAGAGAGACTGCAAAAAGAAATATCAGAAAATTCTGCTGCTGAAAAAGTTGATTTAAAAGATATAAAAATAGGATCTGAACTAAAATATCTCCCCTGGTCAAAAAAGGGTATAGTTGAACAGATAAACGAGAAAGAGTCCAAAATTAAATTGAATATCTCTGGGGTGAGTATCTGGGTAAATTCTCATGAAGTTGCTTTAATTAAATCGCACGATAAAAAAAGATCTGATTCAAAGGTAAATGTGACATTGAATTATGACGAGCCATCGTTTTCAATATTAGATATCAGGGGAAAAAGGGTTGATGAAGCAGAGTCTATGATTGTTCAGTTTTTAGATAAGGCTATATATAGAGGGCTTAAAAATGTAGAGATCATACATGGTAGGGGTGAAGGTATATTGAGGTCTAAAGTCAGGGAAATTTTAAGGGAGTTTCCCAATGTTGAGTCCTTTTGTTTTGCCCCAGAAGATCGAGGAGGAGATGGGGTCACACTAGTTACTCTAAGGTAACCTAAAACCCATAACTTTCATTATGAATAGAGAAGTTATTCAGGAGATCAAAGATAGGCTGGATGTTATATCCATTGTGGAGAGATATGTCCCTTTGCAGAGGGTAGGAAGCAGATTTAGAGGACCATGTCCTTTTCATCAGGAGACAAAGCCCTCTTTTTACGTGGATCCAAATCTTGGGTTATACCACTGTTTTGGGTGTAATGCATCTGGAGATATAATTGATTTTTACTGCAAGATAAATGGACTGGAGTTTTATGATGGTTTAGTTGAGTTGGCCAAAGAGGCTGGAATAAGTCTTGATTTAAAGAAGAGTAAGTCCTTTGTGCCTTCAAAAAGAAAGGTCCTGTATGAGATAAACAGTATTTGTTTAGATTATTTTAGAAGCACTCTAAAAAAAAGTCCCAATGCAATAGCTTATCTCAAAGATAGAAATATCCCCCAGGATTTAATTGATGAGTTTAAAATAGGATATGCCCCTAACTTATGGGAGTCTTTAAAAAATTATCTGATAAAAAAAGGATATCCTTTAAGTTCTTGTGTGGAGGCTGGGGTAGTTGTAAAGAATGAGAAGAATCGGATCTATGATAGGTTTAGGGGTAGAATTATTTTCCCAATACTTGATATCTCAGGTAGATGTATTGGCTTTGGTGGTCGTATTATAGGGGATGGAGAGCCAAAGTATCTTAATACCAGTGAAAACGAGGTCTTTAAAAAAGGGGAAAATTTATATGGTCTTTATCAGGCAAGAAGGGAGATTAGCCTAAAAAAAAGTGTTATTTTGACCGAAGGATATATTGATGTAATGAGGCTACATCAACATGGATACAAAAATTCATGTGGTGTACTTGGAACTGCTCTAACTAATTCTCATGTAAAAAGGCTCTCAAGGCTCTGTCCCAAAGTGATCTTGATTTTTGATGGAGATAAGGCAGGTCAAAAGGCAGCATTAAAAAGTGCCCAGCTATTTCTTGCACATGGTACCAGAGTGGAGGTTGTGGAACTTCCAGAGGGTGAGGATGTGGATACTTATCTCCAGAAATATGGCAATGCGGGACTTGACAAATTATTAGAAAGGGCAAATCAAGGTCTTGCCTTTTGCGCAAAGATGATTAAATTAACACATTCACCAAGGGAAGTTATTGATTGGTGTAGGGAGTTTGTAAACTCTCTTGAAGATCCAGCATTGAAAGGTTTTTATCTCCCCACTCTTTCCAGGGAATTTGGAATTTCTGAAGTTGAACTGACTAGAAGTACAAAAAAAAGTGAATCAAGGCAGCGAATATTACCTCAGGATAAAATCCTATCTATTGGAGATAGGGAAGTTTTGCGGTTTGCCATTTGTTTTCCCGAATATTTAGAAGAACTGAGTGCATTGGATGCTGGTGATTATTTAAAAAGTAAGTTTTCAAAGGCCCTATGGGAAAAACTCAACAATTATTCCCCTGAAGAAATTTTGTATAATTTAGATGATAAAGAGCGTTCTTTTTACATTGAGTCCCTTTTTTTTAAAGAAAGGGAAGATGATTTTGAGAAATTTTGGTCAGATTTAAAGGGGTTTTTGAAAAAAAGGCAAAGGGAAAAAAAACTCAGTGAGCTAAGGGCCCAGCTTATGCGTGCTCAAATGGAACACAATAATGAAGAAATAAATTACTATCTATCTCAAATAAATGAGCTTTTAAAGTATAGAGGATGATGGGTTTATGGGTATATGCGTTAATGGGTTTACGGGTGGATGTGTGGATGGGTGAATGTGCCTCGTGAACAGGAAGAGGAGTGTAGGGGCAAATTCCATATTTGCCCAATTGTAGGGGCAATTCCATAATTGCCCAATTGTAGGGGCAATTCATGAATTGCCCAGTTGATTAGTGATTAGTGAACAGGAAAAGGAGTGAACCAATATACCAATACACTAATACACCAATACACCACTACACCAATATACCAATACACCAATAACAAGGTGATAGAGCATGCCATAAAGATTGAAAAACAAGAAGGAAATAGATGGAGATTTTGGGGTATTGTTGAAGAATTTGATAATAAAGTGTTTAGGGTAGTAACATTAGAGGATAAAATAACTATTCATAACGCATTTCCAGATAGGGGGTTTAAAGAATGAAATTAAAATATTATCCAGATACAGATTCTTTGTATATAGATTTATCAGAAAAGCCAAGTGTCAACAGCCAAGAAATATCAGAAGGTGTGGTAATAGATTTTGATGAAAGAGGGGATGTTGTTGGGATAGATATAGATAATGCAAGCAAAAAGATAGCATTAGAGGCCTTGACTATAGTAAAATAGTCTTTTGAATTAAAAGAAATGCAAGTTTAACTTTTTATAAGTCATCCAGCGACAGTGTATTGTTGTCACTGGGTTTAATTTTTATCGAACCCTAAAACTTTAATTTTTAATCAAAAGGGGGGAGAATGAAGAGCATAAAAGAAATTCAGCATATCAAGGCCTTGATTTCCAAAGGTAAAGAAAAAGGCTTTTTGACTTTTCAAGAACTAAATGATGCCCTTCCTTCTGATATAAATGAGCCAGAACAACTTGAAGAGATTATCAATCTTTTTGAACAACTTGAGATTTCTATTGTAGATGAGCAGACCAATAAAAAAATAGATGTTGTAAAAGATATTGAATTGGATTTTGAGGAATTTACTGTAGAAGAAGAAAAAGATTTAAGTGAGCCCTCTAGAAGTACTGATCCTGTTCGGATGTACTTACATGAGATGGGACTTGTGCCTCTTTTAGATAGAGAGGGAGAGGTCAGGATTGCCAAAAAAATAGAACAGGGAGAATTAGAGGTCCTTTACTCCTTTGCTGAGGTACCAGTTGCAGTTGAGTATTTGATAAAAGTAGGTGAAGAACTAAAAAAAGGACAAATAAAGTTAAAAGATGTTGTTAAGACAATAGAAGAAGATGACCCAACTGAAGAAGAAATGAACCAGAGAGAGAGGGTCATTGCCCTGCTAGATGAAATAAAGCAGATATATAAAAAGAAAAAGCACCTGTATAAAAAATTAAATGACCTTTGCGTGGTAAATAAAAGGACCCGTGCCCTGGCTGAGAGATTTTTAAACTTAAAGATGGAAATAGTGAAAAGGCTTCAGGCCATAAAGCTTGAGAAAAAGCTCGTTGATCAGGTAATAGAGCATATTGAAGATTATGTGAGACAAATGAATAATTGCAGGAGGGACTATTCTGCGTACATTATTTCTGTGGGTAAGACCCAGGCTGAAATAGAGGAATTGTTTGAAAAGTTAGATAAGCGAGAGATAAAGCCTATAGTTGCTGCTGAACAGCTCAATATGACTGTTGAAGAGCTCTTTTCATTTAAAGAGATGCTCACTGCTAAGGTTGAAATCTTAAAGAGGCTTGAAGAGAATTGTTGCCACGATATTAATGATTTAGAAGATATTTTGTGGCGAATGAAGTATGGAAATGAATATGCTATAAAGGCCAAACAGGAGTTGATAAGGGCCAATTTGCGCCTGGTTGTAAGTATTGCCAAAAAATATACCAATAGGGGGCTTCAGTTCTTAGACCTAATTCAGGAAGGAAACATAGGCCTTATGAAGGCTGTAGATAAATTTGAATACCAGCGTGGATACAAATTCTCCACATATGCTACGTGGTGGATAAGACAGGCAATAACAAGGGCCATTGCAGATCAGGCAAGGACCATTAGAATCCCCGTGCACATGATAGAGACAATAAATAAACTTATTCGAACCTCAAGATACCTTGTTCAAGAACTTGGCAGGGAACCACTCCCTGAAGAGATCGCCGAGAGAATGGACTATCCCCTAGAAAAGGTTAAAAAGGTGCTCAGAATAGCCAAAGAGCCTATTTCCCTTGAAACTCCAATTGGAGATGAAGAGGATTCCAGTCTCGGAGATTTTATTGAGGACAAAAAGGCAGTTGCTCCAGCAGAGAAGGTGGTTCATTCAAAATTAGAAGAGCAGATAAATAAGATTTTATCTGAACTAACTCCAAGAGAAGAACAGGTTATTAGAAAGAGATTTGGCATTGGGGAGAAGTCTGATCATACCTTAGAAGAGGTTGGAAAACTCTTTAATGTGACAAGGGAGAGGATAAGACAAATAGAGGCAAAGGCCCTGAGAAAATTAAAACATCCGTCTAGAAGCCAAATCCTAAAGGCTTATTATGATTTGTAGTTTTTAGGTCATGGTTCATGATTAGTGAATAGTGAACGGTGAACAGAAAGAGGAAAGAATAGTGAACCACTATACCAATACACCAATAACCGTAATTCGTGATTTGTGATTCGTGAACAGTGAACAGAAAAAAGGGAGGAGGGGCAGATCCTATTTCCGACCATGTAGGGGCAAATTCCATATTTGCCCAATAATCAGTGCTCAGTGATTCGTGATTAGTGAACGGTGAACAGAAAGAGGGAAGAATAGTGAACCAATACACCACTATACCACTACACCAATAACCACTATACCAATAACCACTATACCAATAACCATGATTCGTGATTCGTAAAAAATAAGGGGGAAGGGAGATGTTTAGGGTTCAAGGTTCAACGTTCAAGGTTCCATCCTGGTATATCTTCTTGTCCCTTTTTCTTATTTTTTTGTTTGTTTTCGGCTACTTAATAGAAGATAGCCTAGCTCATAGAAAGCCTTCTCAATGGAAGGTTAAAGTAGAGTGGGTGGTTGATGGTGATACATTTATTATCCAGGGCCACCAGTTTGTGCGTTTAAAGGGTATAGATACTCCAGAGATTGGACATAAAAAAGGGGAAAGGAGCC
>JAMOQN010000216.1 GCA_027063985.1 Desulfohalobiaceae bacterium | reverse complement strand
GTGGTGTTTTCTCTAGACGAAATAATAGATGAATCATTTGATTTAATGTTGAAAAATCTAATTGAAAATAATTATGATAAATTTATAGAATTCTTAACTACTTATTTAAGTGTAGAACAAAAAAGGGGATTTTATCCAGAAAATGGAATAAAAAGGAGGTTTTTAGAACTATATAAACATGCTTATAAGGGAATTAGACCTGTTGAATTAGAAATTGATAATTATCCTTTATTAAGGGAAAAGGTTAGAAAAACCTATGATAATTTCTATAAGTGGTGTGCAAAATTGAATCCTCATTTAAATAAATCAAAATTGAGATCATTAAGAGTTGATTTGGCTGAGGAAGAAATAGTAGATAAAGCCTTTTGGAGATATAATTTTGAAGATCTTTTTAAAAAGAAGGAACTTCCCAAAGTAGATAAAGAAGATTTAAAGAAGTTTAAAAAGGTATATGAAGACTTTAATAAGAGTGTTGAAGAATTTAGTCGCTTAATAGGGAAATTTGCCTATTATCAAGCAGTTGGCTACACCTATGCATTAAATGAGCTTACTAGATATGTGGATGAAGTTTGTAGAAAAAATAGAGTGACCCTCCTTAGTACATGGATAGAACATATTAAAGAACAGATAATTAAACAGGGTTGTCTTCCTTTGATTTATGCCTATCTTGGAGAGAAATTATTATATTTTTTGTTTGATGAGTTTCAAGATACATCCAGGGAGCAATGGGAAGGGCTCTTACCCCTTTTAGAAGAAGCCATATCAAGAGGGGGCACTGTTTTTGTTGTTGGAGATGTAAAACAGGCAATTTATAGGTGGAGGGGCGGTGATTGGACCTTATTTAATGATATAAAAAACACATTTTATATAGAGAGTATTAAAGAAAGTACACTTCCATACAACTACAGATCCCACCCTGCTATTGTGGATTTTGTTGGTAAGATGTTTTTGCCCCTGGCAGATTATGATTGGGTATATGATGAGTTTTCTTTGACAGTGCTTGGAAAGAACAGGGATGAGAGTGTCAGGCAACAATTTGCTCAGTCTCTTTCTAATAACTATAAGGACGTAAAACAGGTCTCAAAGGTCCCTGCTTTTGAAGATTCCTCTATTTACCTATTACGATTAAAGGGAGAGAGGGAAGATGTCCAAAACGCTTTGAAGAAGCATTTAACAAATAGTGTAAAAGAATTATGGGATCACATCTCCACTAAAAATGGGTTTGATACACTGGCAATACTAGTTAGGAGTAATGAACAGGCCAAAGAAGTCTCCTCATGGCTCCTTGAAAAAAATATCCCTGTTATAACAGAAAATTCCTTAAATTTGTGGGCATCTACACTTATTCGCGGCATTTATTGCCTTTTGCGTCTTATTTTAGATCCATTGGATACTGTTGCCCAATATGGAGTCTTAGTCTCAGGGATATTGCCAGAAAAACACATTAATGAACATAAATTAATATCAACTTATTTTAAAGAAAAATACACCAAACTCATTGCAGCCATTGATGAATTGCTAGATGAGATAAAAAAATATGTAACTTATGTATCTTGTTATGAACTTTTAATGATAATATCCAATCTCTTAAACTTAGAAGAGAGATTTTATTCTAATGAATTGCAAGACCACAGGGTCTTTTGGGAAAAGCTTTTAGAACTTACCTATGAAGTGGAAACAGAAGGGCGATTGTGTTTAGAAGATTACCTTGATTTTTTGGAATCAGGAGGGCTTGATTCACAGATTGGCTTGCCAGAAGATAGCATGGCAGTGCAGGTTATGACCATCCATAAGGCCAAAGGTCTTGAATTTGATTATGTATATATCCCCTATACAGACTGGGACTTAGATCAAAGGGGTCGCATAGTAGTCAAAGATTCAGAATTGGTATCTTTGTGCAAAAAGGCAGAATTGTTTTTAACAGATGTAAAAAAAATGAGGGATGAAGATATTGCATATAATGCAATGGAACTTATAAATCTCTTTTATGTTGCATTGACCAGGGCCAAGAAAGGGATTTATTTGTATTTATTAGATTATAAAAAAACAGGGCCTTCTCTGTTTTCAAAATGGATTGAAAAATTAATACAAAAGGCAAATTTAAATGTGACAGATATACAGTAAAGGTTATATATGTTTTATCCAAAAATAATTATAAAAAAAATTTCCTCTGAATCAGATAATATTGATAATATCAAAAAAGGAGAAATTGTCCATTTTATAATGTCAAAAATAAAATCTAAGGAGGATATTAAAAATTTAGATGAAATTACATTAAAGGCTATTTCTTATTTTGGAGAAAAATTTTATAAGTGGAACATTGAAAAAGATTTTATAAATCCAATAAAAAATATTGTAGATCACCCTAAATTAAAAAACATAATGTTTATTAAAGATGCTAAAAACTTCAGTGAAAGAGATATTATTATTCCTTTGAATAATAGCTACAAAACAATAAGACCAGATAAAGTGATAATCTCAAAGGAAAAGGTCTATGTCTTGGAATTTAAGAGTGAATATTCAGAAGATGGTTATAAAAAAAATATAGCTCAATTAAGAGAATATATATTTTATTTAAAGAAAATGTTTAAAAAGCCTGTTTTAGGTTTTCTGGTTTATATCTTTTCTAACAAAGTAGTGGAAGCAAGAGGATGGGATCAATAAAAATCGTTCCATTTTATGCAAAGCTCTTAAAGGTGGTTGCACAAGACGTTGCAAGGGAAAATAAAGAGTTATCTCATGTCAATGTAATTTTTACCCATAACAGATCAATTCATTTTTTTAATTACTATTTATCCCAATATATTGATAAACCATGTTTTTTGGGTAAATGGTTTGGTTTTGAGGACTGGGTAAAGGAACTTTTTTTTGAGTATGGTGGTGAAGCTGCAACTTATACAACGTTAAGTGAGATGGAGCAGGCATATGTAGCTTATTTAGCTGCCATGGATATTTTGCCTGAAAAATATCACCAAGGCTTTGGAGAGTTCTTTTTTTGGGCCTTTGAGTTATCAAAGATCTTTAGAGAATTTGATACTGAGTTGGTAGCGCCTCAAGATGTATTGTATCCACCTGTTGAAAAAGTGGGCGATACTGGGGCCATGTTACTTGAGCGGGTGGGCAAGATTTATAAAAAATATAATGAGTATTTAGAAAAAAATAAATGGATAACCCATTCAAAGAAGTTGAGCTATCTTGCAAAAATAGATGACCTAAAAATAAATGGAAAATTTTATTTTGTAGGCTTTTTTGCCTTAACCAACGCAGAATCACTGATGCTTAAAAAATTTTATGATGCAGATGGAGTTTTTTACTGGCAGGCAGATTATGAGGATCTGCCAAAGGTATATAAAGAATGGCAAAGAGATTGGAATATCAGTGACCTAAAGCCTGTCAAAGTTGAGCCTGACGGGGAAAGGAGAAAAATAACTTTTTTTGATTCCCATGACCTACACACAGAGCTAAAACAAGTAAAAAATAAGTTGTTAGATTTAAAAGAAAAGGTCAAAGGACCTGATGAGGTAGCCATTATTGTCCCAAATCCCAGCAGTTTAATTCCAATTTTGTTTCATATACCAAGAGAGTTAGAGATAAACATAACAATGGGATATCCATTTCAGTTAAGTGGGATTTATGTTTTAATAGATCTGCTGTTTAAGATGATTTTAAAAAAGGATGAGAGATATGGATATCCAACAAATCTGTTTATAAAGTTGCTTAGAGGACCTTATTTCAGAGAATTTAATAAGTTCCAGGTGGTTGTTAGCTGTTTAGTAAAGCGTTTAGATCCTTTTGTTACCAAACAAGAGGCAATATCCTTGTGTTATGAGTTTTCCGAAGAAATTGAAAAATCAGGAGTAAATACTTATGAGCTTGTTAAATTTATAGAAGATTTTTTTTCCAATATTATAGCCCCTTTTGAAGGGAGTAAATCCTTAAAGGAACTTGGTGAGGCATTAATTTCCTTGCTTGATTTTGTAGAATCCTTGGAAATAGGTTTGGAAACAATAGAAAAGGAATTTGTATTTTATCTTCTGGGTACAATTAATGATTCCCTCTCTTGGTCCATTTTTTCCAATGTAACCATGAAGACTCCAGAGCTATACTCTATAGCCAAAAACATAATGACTTCGCTCAAGGTCCCTTTTGAAGGAGAGCCCATTAAGGGAATTCAGATAATGGGTGTTTTGGAGAGCCGAGATCTAGGATTTGATCATCTTATGATTATTGACGCAAATGAGGGTATTTTGCCTTCTGTACCAACTCCCTCCCCCCTTTTGCCTCAAGAGCTACGTCAAGTAATGGGGTTTTCTACCAGAGGAAAGGAAGAAAATATATATGCATATCATTTTGAGAGGCTTGTTAAGAGTTCAATTGACGTATCATTACTATATCAAAATAAGACAGTATCAACAGGAAGTTTAGAAGGGAAAAGGACCAAGTCCAGATTTATAGAAAAATTGATTTGGGACTTTGAAAAACAAATACAAAAGATAATAAAAGATTCTGATACTGTTTTTAAGACAAAAGATTACACAGTAGAGATGAAAAAATCTAAAGAGAACATAACCATTCCAGAAATAAATAATATTGTTTTAGAAAAAAGTGAGGATATTAAAAAAAATATATCTTCAATGTTAAATTTTATCAGTCCTACGATGTTAAATACATATATTAAATGTCCGAAAAAGTTTTTGTTCCAATATGTCTTAAAATTAACTACCACATCAAAGATTGATCAAATTCCAACAAATGAAATAGGGAATATTGTCCATAAAACATTAGAGTTGTTTTTTAGAGAATACATTAATGCTGATAATAGTATTATCCTTAAAAAGGATTTAAATTTTGACTCTTTATTTGATATTTTTTTACGTCTTTTTAATGAAAATTCTATTTTTAAGAAGATTTCAAGATCTAAAAAGGAGATGTTTGTTGTGTCTGCAAAATACAGGCTGAAAAATTTTCTTGAAAATTTACCAGAGAAAACAGAAATAATAGCTCTGGAAAAAGAGATGCAGCTAGAATTGGCGTTGGATAAAAATACGTACATACTTAAAGGGAAAATAGATAGGATAGATAAAAGAGATGATTATATATTTATTTTGGATTACAAAACAGGTAGGATACCCAATAGTGGGAATATTTTCAGAGAATTTGAGATTCCTTCTATTAATGATGTTGATGGATTTTATAACTTATATAGATATTTAAAAGACATTCAAATTCCATTTTACATATATTTGTATGGACATAAAAATGATAATTTTAAAAATATTATAGGTGGTTTTGTTGATTTATCAAAAGATGGAAGAGAGATTTTATACAAAGATGTAAGAAGGTTAAAACCTGATTTTTTAGACCAATATGATGATTTTTTTAAATATACATTTAAAGACATATTAAAATTTTTGGTTAACCATATAAAAGAAGGACCTATATTTGGGCCAGTAGAGCCTAATTTTTGTAGATTTTGTGATTATATGATGTGTTGTGCAAATAGCAATTAATGGTTATCAATTATTGGCCTTTTCTATTAGTTGTAAAGCCCTTTTTGCAAGCTCTACTAATTCAGGTTTTGATATCTGATCGTCAGCACCAACAGATTGCCCTTTGTGGCGTATTGTATCTGTAATCACTGATGAGAATAAGATAACAGGGATTTTATTTAATACAGGGTCTTCTTTGATTTTTTTTGTCAGAGTAAATCCATCCATTTGGGGCATTTCAATGTCAGTAATCACAAGATTGCATCTTGTTAAAATATCTCCTTCTCCTTGCTTTAGATTAACTAGATACTCCCATGCCTCTTTTCCATTTTTTGCTGTATGAATATCAAAACCCTTTAGGTGGTCAATTAACATATTTCTTACAGTGGGTGAGTCATCAGCAATGAGTACTTTGTATTTTTTTTGAGCCTGCTCATGTGTGATTATACCCTCTTCTAAGAAGATAGGTACCATTTCTGCTACTATTTTTTCTACGTCCAAGGTGAATATAATCCTCGAGTCAAATTTGACTACTCCTGTAATACAGGGTGTCTTACCTTCATAATCAATGTCCACAGGTGGAGATACATTTTCCCAACTTATTCTATGTATTCTAGTAAGACCAGAAACCAAAAATGCTACCTTCATGCGATTGAATTCTGTAACAATGACCTTCCCACTTGAGTCCAATGGTGTGTTGTATAAGTATATTCCAAGGTCTAAAAGGGGTATAACTTCTTCTCTCAACCTGATGAGGCCCAGAAAGCAAGGATGAGGTCTTGCAGGTATTTTAGTTACTTCAGGATATCTAATTATCTCCTGAACTTTAATTACATTTATCCCGTAATATTCTTTTACCCCTTGAGCCTTTTCAATATAGAATTCAACTATTTCTAACTCGTTAGTACCAGTCTCCAACAAAATATTTGTTGCCATGAATGATCTCCAGAAAGTATAAAATCTGTCTTACACAATACAGTTTAATGCCTTTTCAAATACTTTGCAAGTGAATTTTACTATCTTATGTATCTCTTCTCTTGCCTTATTTCTATCTTTTTCAGCAGTGTTTTTAAAGGTTATTATAATTCCAAGTATGGATGCAAAAAAGACTT
>JAMOQN010000215.1 GCA_027063985.1 Desulfohalobiaceae bacterium | reverse complement strand
TGTGGGAAAAAGGATCATAGTTTATGGGGCAGGGAGAACAGATTCAGGTGTCCATGCCCTTGGCCAGGTGGCACATGTTGACATACCAGAAAATAAAAAAAATGTCCCATGGCAAAAGGCATTAAATAGCCTCCTTCCAAAGGATATTTCAATTATAGAAGCAACATATGTAGATGAGAAATTCCATGCAAGGTATAGTGCAAAGGCAAAGATATACTCATACACCCTGTGGACAAATTCTGATTTTATTTACCCAATGAGGTCACCTTTTTGCTGGAAAATAGGTAAAGTTGATATAAAGCTCATGTTAAAAGCTGCCAAATACCTTGAGGGTGAAAGGGATTTTAGCTGTTTCCAAAATAAGGGATCAAATGTTAAAAACACAACAAGAAAAATATATAAGATATTTTGCGCACCAGGATTATCCAAGTATGAAAGTGTATTTTATTTTGTTGGAAATGGCTTTTTAAAACAAATGGTTAGAAATATAATGGGTTCTTTGGTGAGGATAGGTAAAAAAAAGATGTCATTAGATGAATTTTTAACCCTAATAAATCAAAAGGACAGAACCCTCCTTCCAATGACAGCACCAGCCCATGGTTTGTGCCTTGAAGATGTTGTATATTAGTCAAATAAAAAAAGCAGAGATTTCTGGGTATTGATAACATAATGGAATCAATGATATACTTACATATGTTAGTCAAATTCTTCAATATTAATATCTGATTTTATAGGAATTAACACCCTTATGGGTTCTCTAATGCCAAACCGTTTTCCAAATTCCTTTAATTTCAAAAGCACTGTCCAATTGGCCTCATGTCCTTTTGCCAAGAGTAATAAACCATCATTGGTTTTAACCTCTTCGCCAAAGATCATACCAGGGAGTATCTCTTTTAAATATAGTTCCTTGACTTCAAATTTTGCTTCTTCTCCCAGGAATTCTTCCAAGGCCTTTAATACCTTTGGATCATAAACTCCTTTTTGACTAATCATAAATTTATAAACTTCAGCCTTACTCCTTCCCCGATTCTGTAATAGGTCAAAATCTAATGCAACTTTGAGGAATCTTGCCCCCAATGGTATATCTTCTCCCTTTATCCCATCCTGGGGCATTCCTTTTCCATTGTAACATTTATTCTGATACAATATCATCTGAGATACATCCTCAAGCCTTGGTATATTTTTTAAGAGACTCTGCCCTATTCCTGGATGCATATCGTATAATTGTCTTTCTTCCTCTGTAAGCTTTTTACCCCTATATATCTTTGTTAAGGTTTCAGAGGACAGGGTAACACATCCTATTTGAGACAACATAGCCGCAAGCTCGTATTTCCAGATATCTTTTACCTTAAAATAAATAGCAAACCATCTAACCAATCTCTTTATACGTGCTCCTCGACCAAATGCCTCTGGATTTGTCAATGAAAGTATATCTGACAAAAGATTGATACTTCCTTTTAAAGTACCATGTAGTAATTCCCTTTCTGCTATAACAAGTTTATATTGTTTAACACATTGACTTAATACTTGTTCCAATAATGTATCCTCGCAAGGTTTTGTCAAAAAACGAAAAACATTTCCTTTATTAACTGCCAAAATTGCTGTTTCCAGATCAGCATAACCTGTTAACAGAACTCTAACTGTTTTGGGTGAAATTTTAGAAATATGATTTAACAAAGTAATGCCATCCATATTAGGCATCTTCATATCAGATACAACCACGGCAATATCTTTGTTCTTTTTTACTATATCCAAACTTCCAACTGGATCTTCACTGGTTAGAACCTTATATTTTTTGTGAAATTTCCGTCTAAAATATGACAAAATATTTTTTTCATCATCTACGAACAAGATTTTATCCATGATTAATAACCTCTATTAATTGTCTAAACTGTCAATAGAATAATTAACCCTATTAGTTGCCTCTAAATAACGAGCTATTTTTACATTTAAATCCTTTAAATTAACACTAGATACAATACGTAGGTCAGGATACTCCATTAAATCAAATAGAGCTGCTTCTTTTTTTGGAATATCAGGATCATATATCATAAGGCAAGGCCTAAATAAATTTTTTAATCTAATAGTTAACACCTTTCCTATCATGCCGTTATTTAATTTTACTATAGTTCCAGGAGGATAAATGCCCAATACTTTAGCCATTACATCAAATAATTTTAAATCAATAACAAAGTAATATTCTTTTAATACACACTGCAAAGCATCAAAAGGACAAAACCTTTTCTCAACATCATACGAATTACATAATCTGTCGTAAATATTAGCTATTGAAACAATTCTACTAAGTTGGTTTATTGTTTCTCCTCTTAGTCCTTCTGGAAATCCGCCCCCTAAAAATCTCTCATGATGCTGATAAACTATATCACATATATCTTTATGGCACGGCATTACGGAATTTAAAAGCTCTAATCCATATTTAGGATGGAGTCTTACTAAATCCTTCTCTAACGTTGTCATTTTATCAACAGATTTTCTCCAATATTTTTTTTCAATTTTTAATTTACCTATATCATGACAGAGGGCTCCAATCCCTAAATGCTCCATTTTTTTCTCTTCAATACCTAATTCTTTACCAATTAACAATGATAAAATCATTACATTCATTGCATGGCTATATTCCTCTGCATCCATATTACCTTCAGAAACCAGGTGTATTACAAGATTTGATTTTGATAATATTAAATCAAGTCCATCTCTTACTATTTCGTGGATGATATTAAGCCCCCTCTCATCTTTTCCAAGTAATAATCTAAAGGAATTATTTAACTGCTTTAATTTTGAGGCATATATTTTTTGAGTGGAGGCTAAAGAATCTTTTATACTCTTAAGCTGTTTAACTTTTACTAATTTTTTCTGCATATTCTTTTTTATAACCTTAGATTTATTTCCTCCTTTTTCCACTGATGCAGATTTTTTTTCCTTTACTCTTGATAAGGGTTCAACATCACTCTTTTCTGGTATATATAACACCTTTTCTATTCCAAGGGACTTTATTGTAGCAATTTGCTCCTCACTTTTTATCTTAAATGAATTAAACATAAATGGATGAGAAATCCACGGTAAATTTAGCTTAATGAATAGTCCTACTTGTAATTGCGATACAAATATTTCTTTTTCTTTCATAGAATACTATAATAATTTTTTATTAATTCTATATTGAATAGTTTTTAAAAAATTTTCACATATATTTTTCCACATCTTTAATGTGGCATACGAAACCATATTCTCATAATGTCCAAAGTCTAAATTTATATTACTATTCCCTGCGAGAGAATTTAAGTTTTTAAATGCAAATACACCTGCAAAATGGACAATACTAAGAGGACTTAATTTCTTTTTCTTAATCAAAGAAGGATTTGCATGAAATGCTATTGCTTCTACAATATTTACATTGGCCCCCCATATACCTGCTAAATATGAACCTAATAAAGCATGAGAACATTTGAATTCGTCAATTTCTTTTTTTTCAAAATCGGATTTATAAAAATTATTTTTTAAAAAATTTAAATATCTTTCCTTAAATATTAAAAGCATTAAAAATACACCAACATCATGCAATAATCCTGCAATAAAACAGTCCTCAATAAATTTTTTATCTTTATACAAGTTCTCAGCTATTGTTTTTGAAAGATACGCAACAACTCTAGAATGTCTCCATATTTCATTTATTGAAAAATCTTTAAATGTAAAATCACTATAATCTAAAAATATTTCCTGAGATAAAAAAACTGTTTTTAGAATAGACAAATCTATATTGTGTAATAATTTAAAAAAACTATATATTCCTTTAGCCTCTACAAAAAAAGAATTCATTATTATTTTAAATAAATTTAAAAACATACAAACATCATAATATAAAGTATCTTGAAATCTTTTTAAGTCAGATTTTGAAAGAGCTTCTACTAACATTGCATATATTAATGGATTACATGGTAATACTCCTATTTGGTTTATTTTTTCTCTTAAAGATTTATCTGGCAGCAACTTTCTTAAAAACACAACCCTATTGATAATTTTTTCTAATTTATCTTTTGGACATGGTTTGTGAAAAAATTTGTGTGTGGCTTTTAATGTTTTTTTTACAAGGTCTATATCAGTATAGCCAGATAATATAAATCGAAGTGTATAAGGCGATATTGCTTGTACTTGTTCCAATAAATAAGCACCATCGATATTAGGCATATGCATATCAGATATTACAATATCATATTCTATTTCTCTAACCTGCATAAGCGCATCTCTCCCACCTAGAACAAAATCCATCTCCCATTCTTCTTTTTTATTATAAAATAGCCTTTTTAAGGAACTCAATACTTTTTTTTCGTCATCAACAAATAATATTTTCAACTTCATATAAGCTCCTCAAAGTCCATATCTTCTGGCGATGATTCAGCAACAGGAATCTGGATATAGAATGTAGTACCTTTTCCTACTTGTGATTCAAAAAATATCCTTCCATTATGTTTTTTTACTATATTATATGCCAAATATAGTCCCTGACCTGTTCCTTTACCTACCTCTTTAGTGGTAAAAAATGGATCAAATATTTTGTCTCTAATTTGTTCTGGTATTCCAGTTCCAGTGTCTTGTATCTGGATTTCTACAAAATCTTGCTTTTGCATGGTTCGTATTGTAATAACACCTTTTTCTTCAGAATCAGATGTTTCTACTTTTTGTGTTATTGCATGAGCAGCATTTACAATTATATTTAAGAACACCTGATTTATCTCATCTCCATAACCATAAACTGGAGGCAAGTCTTCTTCTAATTCTAATTTTATTTCTGAATGATACTTCCATACATTTCTACTTATTGTAACTGTATCTTCAATGGCCTTATTTACATCAAATAATTTTTTCTCACGTTTTCCAGGATGGGAAAAATCTCTCATAGATTTCACAATTTGTATTACCTGTTCTAAACCTTGAATACTTTCATCTAATGCATTAGGAATATCCTCTTGTAAAAATTCTACATCTATCTCATTCTCTTTTTCTAATATATCTTTTATCGTATCATCATTAATAGTATATTTATTATTTGAGATTTGAGAAATAACAGTTTTATATTTTCCTATTAAATCCAATACATTAAGCAATACATCTTTTATATATGTGATATTCCCATATACATATTGAACTGGTGTATTTATCTCATGGGCTATTCCCGCAGCTAACTCTCCAATTGCCTCTAGTTTTTGAGAATGAACTAATTGGGATTCAAGTATCTTTTTTTCTGTTATATCTTTTCCCAAAATCAAATGTCCATGCAAATTAGAATCTTTAATTATAGGATAAATGGTGATTGCCAAAATTTTTACATTTCCATCTTTATCAATAAATGTAATATCAGACAAATGTTTTGAATCATGTTTGCAATTATCCAATGCATTTAAAATTTTATCTGTCTCCCATTCAATATCTAAGTCAATTAATTTATAGCCAACTGCTTTTTCAGCGGGGATTTCAAATAAATTTTCTGCTTCTTTATTCCATCTAAATATGTACTTTTCACAATCAATAAATATCAAGATTGAATTTATTGAATTTATAATAAGTTCATTTTCTAAATATGCCTTTTTCAATTCTTGTTGTATTTCTTTTAATTCTGTAACATCACTTATGCACGCATAAAAACAAGAAGATCTGTTTAAAAAGATATCCCCAACAGTAACGTCTAAATATTTTTTTTCATTATTAATCAAACAATCTATCAAGAAGCGTCTTCTAGTTTTATTTTTAATATTATCCCACAAAAATGCTTCTTTTTTATCTTCTACTTTTAATAGCTCAAAAAGACATTTATTTTTTACTTCTTGATTATTTATATTAAAAAATGCACAAGCAGATAAATTGATATCCTTGATTTCTTTATTTTCATCAAAGATTATCAAGGGACGCATATTATTTTTAAAAAGGTGCAGATAAAAGCTACTGAAGTCTGAGGCTTTGTTTGTAATACTTATACAGTCTTTAGCACGCTTAATCTTTTCTACAACTTCTTGTTCTCTAAATGGGTATAGGAGAAAGTCATCAAAACCTGATCTTAAAAACTTTATATATTCATCAATGTCAAATTTTGTTAAACAAATAAAAGTATGTGTGTATTTCTCTTCAAAAGATTGGTCCTTTTTTATAGAAGTTATAATCTTCTCCTTATTTTCAACTCCACTATGAATTATTAAAATTTCTGGTAAATCTTTTTTCTTAATGTAATGCCATAAATCTTCATCATTGTTATATGTCTCAATGTCTAATCCTAGATCGTTCAAAACTTTATTCAAAATGGGATCTCCTCTTATTTGTCCCAAAACAACACATCTCATCTTTAATCTCCTGTTTTATTTGCTGAAAAGTTTACCAAAGAGGTGAACTACTCCGTCCTTACGGACGGAGCTTCTAAGGGAGCTTGATAGGTCACTCCTACCCTTATCCCTTTGGACAGGTTCACTCTACCCTCTACTCCTATCCCTGCAAAAAGCATGGATTCGGAGATACCTTTACCAAGTTTGTAGATTCTTAGTCTGACTATTCTCTTTAATCCTGTTACAAGCTCAAACCAATTCTTTTTGAATTTCCTTAAGATATTCCTCGCTCCGTTAACATCTGCA
>JAMOQN010000214.1 GCA_027063985.1 Desulfohalobiaceae bacterium | reverse complement strand
TCAAACAAGGAGGATTAAAGGATGTTTAGCGGCATAATGTTACTTTTGGGATTAATGTGTGTTGGACTTTTCCTATATCTTTTGCAAAAAGAAGATGGTTACACAGACGAGCAATGATTGATAATAATACCCAGAAAGCAGACCTATTTGAATCCCTTCGCCACAGGATGGTGGAAGAACAAATTATAAGGAGGGGAGTGACAAATCCCCTTGTAATATCTGCCATGAAAAAGGTGCCCAGGCACCTTTTTGTGCCAAAAGATCTTATCCACAAAGCATATGAGGATAGACCACTTCCAATTGGACATGAGCAAACCATCTCTCAGCCCTATATTGTTGCATATATGACCCAGGCCTTGAGATTAGTTGGAGGAGAAAAGGTATTAGAGATTGGAACAGGGTGTGGATATCAGGCTGCTGTATTGGCAGAAATAGCAAAGGAAGTTTATACAATAGAAAGGATTGCTGAACTGGCAGAAAAGGCAAAAAATACCCTTAAGTCTCTAAACTATAATAATGTGCATGTAGTAGTAGGGGATGGGACTTTGGGACTAGATGAGTTCGCTCCATATGACGCCATAATAGTCACTGCAGGTGGTCCAAAAATACCTAAAACACTTATTGAACAATTAAAAGTAGGTGGCTCACTGGTTATGCCTGTTGGAGAATATAAATATGGACAAACACTTACCAGGATAACCAAGGGTGTTAATGGAAAAATAAATGAGGAAAAATTAATAGATGTGCTCTTTGTTCCTTTGATTGGAGATGAGGGATGGAAACAATAAAACAAATCTCCTCTCTTCCTCAATCTTGTGGAGTCTATTTATTTAAAAATAGCCACGACAAAGTAATCTACGTTGGAAAGGCGAAAAATATAAAAAAAAGGGTATCTCAATATTTTAGAAGCTATGTCACTTCAGATAAAACCCAGCTTTTAGTCTCAGAAATTAGCAATATTGACTTTATTTGCACCTCTACAGAAAAAGAGGCCCTTCTTTTAGAGTTTAACTTAATAAAAAAATACAGACCTAAATACAACATACTGCTTCGGGATGATAAAGCTTATCTATTATTTAAAATAGATTTAAACCATCCATATCCCAGGATTCAAATAACTCGTAAGATTGTTAAAAAGAATAATTGCAAATATTTCGGACCATATACATCTGCAAAAGCTGCCAGACAAACCTATAAACTCCTAAATAAAATCTTCCCAATTAGAAAATGTAAAGATAGTATCTTCAAAAACAGAACAAGACCATGTCTCCAATACCATATTAAAAGATGTCTTGCTCCTTGTTGTTTGAAGGTGTCAAAAAAAGAATATATGGAGTTAATTCATGAAGTAGAGTTGTTTTTAAAGGGAAAAAATCAAAAACTTATCTCAAAACTTGAAAAAGAGATGTGGAATGCATCAGATAAATTGGAATTTGAAAAGGCAGCACAAATAAGAAACAAAATATTTGAAATAAAAAAGACCCTTGAGCAACAAAGGGTTATACTGCCTACAAATGGAGACATGGATGTATTTTCAATTGATATAAATGAGCAACTGGTGGGTGTTGGAATACTAATTCTAAGGGAAGGACGCTTAGTTGATCAAAAAAATTTTCACTTTAGCCATGAAAAAATAAGACCCTTTGGGTTAGATAGAGAAGATGTTTTAAAAGAGATTTTAAATGCTGTAATCTTTCAATTTTATACCATAAATCCCTATGTGCCAGACAAAATCCTGCTACCAATAAATCACGATTTAGACCCTCAGGTTTTGGATTTTTTACAGGTAAAAAAAGGCAAAAAAATTCAGGTGATTTCACCTACCACCAGTACACACAAAGATCTTCTTAGGCTGGCAAGTTTGAACATATTTAAAGAAAACCTTCCCAAACAGATGAGGGAATTAATAGGTTTATCAAAATTACTAAAAATGGACAATATACCAAAACGAATAGAGGTGATTGATGCATCCCATATTATGGGTAAGCATACAATGGTGGGGATGATAGTATGTGAACAGGGAGAGCTAAAAAAACATGAATATAGAATTTTTAAATTTGAAGATTTAGATGAGACACGGGATGATTATTTAACCTTACATCTCTGGACCCAAAAAAGATTTAAGCTGGGAGCACCATGGCCAGATTTGCTGATTATAGACGGCGGAAAGGGACAATTAAATGCAGTGAAACAGGGCTTTGAAAAATTGTTTAATGGTCCTGTTCCTTTCAAATTAATCTCAATAGCCAAGCCTAGACAAAACATGGATACTGACAAAATATATATAATGGGAAGAAAAAATCCATTAATACTGCCGAAAAATTCAAAAGAACTTTTATTTATCCAATTTTTAAGGGACAATGTTCACAGGTTTACCATATCAAAAACCAGGGCTAAAGCCAGAAAAACAACAATTCAAAGCGATTTAACTAAGATAAAGGGCATAGGGCCAAAGACCTTTAAATTGCTAATGTCCCACTTTAACTCCCTGGATAATATCCTAAATGTTACTTGCGATGAACTCAAAAAAATTCCAACTATTGGTAATTCACGTTCAAAACAAATATACTTGGGGTTGCAAAATTTAAAAGAAGAGGTTAAAAGGTCTAATAAATAGTCACTATCACAATTTTGAGGATTCAAAGAATGGATATAAAACTAGCAAAACCCTTTATTGAAGCTACAGTTAATGTGTTATCAACTATGGCCATGATTAACCCAAAGGCAAAAAAACCATATATTAAAGACCATAATAGAGCACTAGGAGATGTATCTGGTATTGTTGGTTTTACAGCCAATGGGGGAAAAAAAGGAGTTATGAGTGTTTCTTTTTCAAAGAAATGTGCTATTCAAATAGTAAAAAACTTACTTGGAGACGATATTCAAAACATAGTAGAAGATGTTCAAGATGCAGTAGGAGAAATAACCAACATGATCTCTGGCCAGGCCAGGGCAAAATTGGCTGAGATGGGCATTACAATGGAAGGTGCCACTCCAACAGTTATAATGGGTGAAAATCATACCATCACGCACATAACAAAAGACCAAATAATGGCGGTTCCTTTTACCACTGAATATGGAGACTTTGTGGTGGAATTTAGCATGAGTGAATAAAGAAAAAATTTTAAAAAAGGAGATATAAGCTATGTCAATTAACAAAAATATGAGGATACTGGTAGTAGATGATTTTTCCACAATGAGGAGAATCATAAAAAACATCCTCAAACAGCTGGGTTTTACCAATGTTGTAGATGCAGATGATGGCACTACTGCATGGGAGATCCTAAACAAAGACAAAATTGACTTTATAATTTCTGACTGGAATATGCCCAAGATGTCAGGTATAGAACTCCTTAGAAAGGTTCGTGCAAGCGAAGAGTTTGCAGATATACCATTTTTAATGGTAACAGCTGAAGGTCAACAGGAAAACGTTATAGAAGCAGTTCAGGCAGGAGTTTCAAATTATATTGTAAAACCATTTACTCCTGAAACCTTTGAACAAAAAATAAAAAAGATCTTTGAAAAAAAGAAATAGCTTTTTCTATTTACTGATCTTTAAAAAAAATGACCATGTTTTTCCTTACTTTTACTTTCTTATTACCAGGAAATTGGATTAAGCGGGGGCCTTTATAATTTACAATGGAATTATCTAAATTATGTAAATTTGCAAATAGGGATGTATTATGACCTAAACGGTTTAATACATCCCTATACCATCTTAAGCGTATTGCCTTTGGAAGCTTAGTAAAATCATTTCTTTTTATACAAATCTCTCCATTATTTATTATTTCTTTGTTTCTCAATTTATTTAATTCTTTTTTATAAAACTCTACATCAATTTGAGATAAGATCCATAAATTTTTCATAGAATTTAAAAAATTTGGATTTTCTTCTAAAAGCAAAGGTAAAATTTTATGCCTTATTCTATTTCTTTTATATATTAAGTCGTAATTAGACTCATCTTCTACCCATTTTATTGAATAATTATTGAGTAAGGATATAAGTCTTTTTTTAGGAATAAGTAATAAGGGTCTGAAAATCTTTTTTTGAAAATTAATTGCATCCATACCACCCAATGAAGGCCAGCCCACTCCCCTTGTAAGTCTCATCAAAATATCTTCTGCAAGGTCATTTAAGTGATGACCAGTACAAATAAAACTAGCTCCAGTCTTTCTCCGTACTCCCTCTAAAAAACGATATCTAATAACCCTTGCTGCTTCTTCAATACCAATTTTTCGCAATTTACTGTAGACAGCTACTTTTGATGAACCAGCAATAAAAGAAATTTTATTTTCTTTGCAAAGTTGTTCAACAAATTCCTTTTCTCTTTGTGAAACATCCCTGAGCCTGTGATCTAAATGGGCAACCACTATTTTAAAGCACAAGCTCTTTTTCAGGACATTCATGATAAAAAGCAGTGCTATTGAATCTGCACCACCTGACACCGCCAAAACTATTTTTTTGTTTTTTAGAGGTATATGGAGTTCATCTAAAATAAAATTCTTTACATCTAAAACTAAATGAACATCCTCTGGTTTTAGTTCTTTTAAGGACTCAATTAATTTCATGGTGATCTAATTCAATTTTTTTCATTAATTACTGAGAAATAGATATTTTCAACTAAATTTATACCATAATTTCTTTGTTGTACGGTAGCAAAAGAGATGCAACTACACCTTATTTTGTTGGTTGCCCTAACTAAGAGTTCTAGTTTTATGAAGTCTCTCCCAAGCTCTAAAGAAAATATATAGGGCCCACAACTTGCAGAATGCTCTTTTTGAGTAGCATTTAAAAGTTCCTCTGGGATCTGAATCCAAAATATATCCTCTATTGGACTTTTATAATTTTTTCCCTTTAAATATGCCCTTACTTTCTCTATATCAGCTTTTTTTATTTCATCTATCACATAACTTATCACTATTTATCCCTCCTCTAGGTTAAATTATAAATTTTCCTAAATTGGACCTATAATCTGTTTTCTAAAATACTTAACTCCCCAATACCCAATTAAAATTGCCTCAGCAGCGTCAAGATTTACCAGCTTTGGAGGAGAAAGACCAGATTCAATTATTATGTTTCGTGCATATATACCAGCCAGCCTTTTAGACTCTTTAGCTGTAAGATTCCTTGACCCAAGAATATCTCCCCTCCACCTTTCTGGGGATACGTACATAACTGGTACATCTAATTTAGTTCCTTTTTTCCTCCAAATCTTTCCAATGTCCCTGCTTCCTTCAATTACTATGAGAGATAGCTCCCACTTTGTTGAAATTTTATAAAGGATATTATTTACTCCCTTTTTTAGCCTATTTCTATTGCCAAAATTATGGGACCAGAACCACAAAAGGTTTGCATTTTCTGAAAAAAGGGCTAAACCTGTTTTTATGCCAAGATCAACACTTAATATTGCCTTCATGGTTTTTGCGTCCTTTTTCCTTGTTATCTTGAGCTGTTCTAAACCAGTTACCCGATATCCTACACCATACAGACATAAGCTACAACAACAATTCAAAAACTACACAGAGAAAGGAATAGCCTCCTGGTATGGACCAAACTTTCATGGGAAAAAAACAGCCAACGGTGAAATTTACAACATGTATGCATTAACAGCAGCACACAAAATTCTTCCCTTTAACACCAAAGTATTGGTTAAAAATTTATACAACAATAAACAGGTAGTTGTGAGGATAAATGATAGAGGACCATTTGTTAAAAACAGGATAATTGATCTATCATACATGGCAGCGAAAAAAATCCACATGATAGGGACTGGTACTGCGCCTGTTATTTTAAAGGTAATTGAAACTCCTGGAGGACAAAGACAAACCTTTTTTATTCAGGTAGGTTCTTTTACTAGCAAAATAAATGCATACAGGACATATTTTGCCCTCAAAAAAATGGGATACAAAACATCTCGTATTGTTAAAATAAAATTGGACAACCAAATTTTCTGGCGCGTTCAGGCCGGTGAATTCCCATCCTTAAAAAAGGCAAAATATGCCCTCAAAAAATTAGAAAAATTCTATCCAAATTCCTTTATTCTTGCTCGTTGAGCTCTGCCCTAAACTTTCTCGAAATCCTAAAAACGCATACATTCCTTGGTGGCAGAGTTATTGTCTCATCTGTTTGTGGATTTCTGCCCTTCCTGGCCTTTTTATAGTAGCTTTCAAACTTGCCAAAACCACTAATTAACAGTGCCCTATCTTCTTTTATGGCGTTTTTCATAATAGAGAGCAGAGATTCCACATATTCCTTTACATCAGACCTATTAAATCCTGTTTTTTCGTATATTTTTTCTACTATTTCCGCTTTTGTGAGAGTCTTATTGGACATAAAAATTCTTCTCCTCTATATTTAAATTTAAACATTTTCCTTGATCTTATTGGCCAATGTCAACATCTCATCATTTGAATCGTATTTGCCTTGCTTGACTCTAAACAATCCATCTCCCTCTATCCTTGGAATCAGATGCCAATGTGCATGGGGAATAACCTGACCTGCAGAAGGATAGTTATTCATCACCACATTTATACCAGTGGCACCAGTTGCTTTCATTATTGCTGAACCAACCTTCTGCATCACCTTTAACAAATGATTGCCCACCTCATCTGGCATATCAAATAAATTATCGTAATGCTCTTTAGGTATCACAAGGGTATGCCCCTTAGATATAGGAGCAATATCTAAAAACGCCAATATACTATCGTCTGAATAAACTTCAGCACAAGGGATTTCTCCCCTAACTATCTTACAAAAAATACACTCCATAACTTACTCCTCC
>JAMOQN010000213.1 GCA_027063985.1 Desulfohalobiaceae bacterium | reverse complement strand
CAATCTCCAATTGGAAGGACACCACGCTCTAATCCTGCTACATATACCAAGGTATTTGATCACATTCGAGAGCTATTCTCAAAAACAAAGGAAGCAAGGCAAAAGGGCTATAAACCAGGGAGATTTAGTTTTAACCTAAAAGGTGGAAGGTGTGAGAGGTGTGAAGGAGAGGGTTACATTAAGATACAGATGCATTTTTTACCAGATGTTTATGTTAAATGCGATGTTTGTAAAGGAAGAAGATATAATAAAGAGACATTAGATATAAAATATAAAGGACTTAATATTGCAGAAGTGCTAGATTTAACTGTAAGACAGGCAAAGAAATTTTTTGAAAACCACCAGGTATTAAAGAGAAAATTAGAAATATTAGAAGCAGTGGGGCTTGAATATATAAAGTTGGGTCAACCTGCTACTACACTATCTGGAGGTGAAGCCCAGAGGATAAAGATAAGCAGGGAGCTGAGCAGAAGGAACTTGCCTGGAAATCTATACATCTTAGATGAACCAACAACTGGATTGCACATGCATGAGGTTGGAAAACTCATTGAAGTCCTCCATAAACTAGTGGATAAAGGGGCAAGTGTAATAGTAATTGAACACAATCTAGATGTTATTAGGGCAAGTGATTATGTATTTGATTTAGGCCCTGGTGGTGGTGAATTTGGAGGAGAAATAATTGCTAAAGGTACTCCAAAGGAAATAAAAAAAGATCCTAGATCAATAACTGGGAAATATCTGTAAAAGGAGTCTATTATGAAAAAATATTTTATTCAATTAATATTTATTTTTTGCTGCACATCTATTGGATATGGGGGATGGTTAAAGATACCATTTGGACGTGTCATTTCATATAAAGGCTGTCCTAAAATAAATAATAGTACCATCCAGTTAAAACAAAGGATATATGTAGGAGATAAAATTAAAACTGATTCTAATTCTACTTTACAGATAAAAACAAAAAAAGGAGATACTCTATTTATAGGACCAAATAGTGAGCTAATAATAAAAGATAAGACAAAAGTTAGAATAAAAAGTGGAGTTCTTAGATCTATTATACACAAATTAAAACCAAATGAAGCATTTAATGTAGTTAGTGGTGGCGGAGTTGCAGGTGTCAAGGGAACGGAATTTATTGTATATGCTAAAGAAAACGCATCTGCTCTTTTTACTAAAGAAGGTGTAGTGACTCTAAAAAATTTAAATTCAGCAGTTAATACTAGGGCAAAAGAGATGTCTCAAAGTGGATCAAATGTTGCTCCTATTCAACCTATTAATTATGAAAAAGACAAAACATTAAAAGATATGTATGAGATGTTATATGATGTAACTGGAATTGTAGTGCCAAAAGAGATGAGAAAAATAAAAGAGCTTCCAGAAATCATAGCCAGGTGGAATATTAATTATACAAGTTATTTGATTGATAAGAAAGAATTTAGAGAAGCGTTAAAATATTTAAATATAGCATTATTATTCACATCAAATCCAGATGTAAAGGCCGAAATATTATTTCAAAAATCTATTATAAATACTAGATTTTTGAAGGATTACAATTCTGCTATTGATTATTTAAAAACAGTTGCAACTATTTATAAAAATACAGAATTTTATGAAGACGCAATTTTTCAGCTAGGTTTTATCTATTTAGAAACAAAGGATTTAGATATGGCCAATAGGTATTTTAAATTGTATAATAAATTGTTTCCACAGGGTAAATATAAAAATCAAATTAAAGTACTTATAAACAAGGCAAAGAGAGAAAAGAATAAGTAGTACATAGATGAAAAAACATTATATATATTTTTTTATATGTTTTTTTGTAATTGTATTGGGTTATTTTTTATACTTTGAACAATTTGAATTTTTTCGGACAATAGATGATAGGATACAGGATGTAAAGTTTAGGTTCAGAGAGACAGTGAGACCATCGAACAAGGTGGTATTGGTTGAAATAGACGGAAAAAGTATAGACAAAATTGGGAGGTGGCCGTGGAAGCGTGATGTTGTTGCTCAATTAATAAAAAAAATAGACAAATTAGGTGCTAAGACCATAGCTTTGGATATGGTCTTTTCTGAATATTCAAATAAAAAAGATGATGAGATATTAACAAGGGCCATTGCTGATTCAAAAAAAGTGGTGTTGGGGTTTTTCTTTAGAGAACAAGAGAAAAAGAATGAAAAAAAAATTGCCACTAAAAATTTACCTGATTTTTGTATTGAGAACATTCAAGTTTTAGGAGATGTAAATGACATCCCTATCAAGAATTTTCCTACAGCAGAAACAAATATCCCTCCTATTTCATCGGCTGGTGTAGCAAAGGGATTTTTTTCAGTGTTCCCTGATAGTGATGGAATTTTGAGGAGACTGCATTTAATAGCAGCCTTTGAAGGATATTTAATGCCATCTTTATCTCTTGCAGCTATATCAAATTACCTGTCCCAGCCAATATTTGTGACTATAGACAGATATGGAGTTGTTGAGTTAAGGGTTGGTGATAGAAAAATTCCTGTATCAAATACTGGAAGTTTACTTATAAACTTTTATGGAAAAGGACATACAATACCACATATATCTGCAGTGGATATTTTAGAAGGACATGTTAATAAAGATATTTTAAAAGACAAATTGATTTTTTTAGGTGTAACAGAAAAAGCTGTAGGCGATCTGGTTCCTACACCAACAGATCCCAATTTCCCAGGTACTGAAGTACATTGTACAATGGCATCAAATATATTACAAAATTTTTATCTTGTGAGAAATACTTATGTCTTTTTAATAGATATTTTATCCCTACTGATTATTCCTGCAATACTTACAACTATTTCAGTGAAGACTAAAAATACCCTTTTTTCTCTGCTGGGCTTTTTTGTATTTGGTGGACTTTATGTGTTTTTTAATATTTATTTATTTTCAGTATATAATATAAGAATTGCTACTATATATCCATTTGTTCAGTTTATTTTATCATTTGTGCTCCTTGAATCTTATAGAAATTTTATTATTGAACAGAGATCTAGATATTTGAAAAAGGCCTTTAGTAGTTATATAACTAAGGAACTTGTAAATGAGGTTTTAAAATCCCCAGAAAAACTCAAATTAGGAGGAGAAAAAAAGGTAGTAACAGTACTTTTTTTAGATATTAGAGACTTTACATCTATATCTGAAAAATTAAGCCCTGAAGAGCTTGTCAATCTGTTAAACAACTTTTTTGGTCCTGTCACTGATATTATTTTGAAAAATAAAGGGATGTTGGACAAATATATTGGTGATGCAATAATGGCACTTTTTAATGTACCTGTAGATCTTCCAGAACATGCAAAAGCAGCAGTTAAATCGGCAAAAGAAATTATTGGGTGTGTTAAAGACTTAAATAATGTCTTTAATAAAAAAGGATATCCTCAGATAAGAATAGGGATTGGAATAAATACTGGTGAAGCAGTAGTGGGTAACCTGGGTACAAAGACCAGATTTGATTACAC
>JAMOQN010000212.1 GCA_027063985.1 Desulfohalobiaceae bacterium | reverse complement strand
AGAGCAAATTCATTAAGAAAAATGCCTAGTTATATCAAATTTTGTTTAATTTTTAATAGAAGTTGTTTTGTTTAATCTGAAATATGAGTATGAAAATACCTAAAATAATCTAATTTTTTCTTCACCGTGATTTGCTGCTTTTTTCTTCTTTAAAATGTAAATAGAAAGCTGAAAAAAATTTTTGAGTTAGACTTCATCTTTTCCCCCTTTTATTTAAAAATTTAACTCAGCATAGATTTTATCCTTTAATAAAAAATATTTCAATAAATTTTCTTGAATTCATTCACATGCAAAAGAAGTTGATCTATAAAAATTCCACAACAAAACACTCGCTGTAACATAGTTGTAACAAAATTTTTTTATATAATGGGCGACCAACAAATTAAGAGTTGTCTGCATGAAAAAGTTAATGTTTCCTTTGGTGTTTGCTTTTTGAACAAATTTTGTGATTGCTGGTTCAATAAAATCAAAGGCTCAACCACTGTGCTGTCGATAGCAGATTATTTATGAGTGGATGGACATTAAAGTTAAGCTTCTATTAATTTGTTTGAATCCTCTAATCATATTCAAGAAATCTAATTGTCAAGATTTTTTTAATACATCTATCAACATTATTAACTACTAATCTCTTCAATTAAAGTATTGACTCAAAAAAAAAATAAATATAGAGAATTAAAAAATTTGAGTATAAAAATATGGTTCAGGTGCCTTTTAAGGCTTAAAAGGGAATCCGGTGAAATTCCGGAACCGGCCCGCGGCTGTGATAAGGGGACGAAAGCTGCAAAATGCCACTCTGGTTGTAACACCAGGGGAAGGCGCAGCTCGCCCCGTTGAATATCCCAAAAAGGGAATCCTATTCAATGGGGCGAGCCCTGTTGGATTTCGTGAGAAAAAAGGGACATTCAACAGGGCAAGTAGGATGATCCTTAGAGTCAGAAGACCTGCCTGAACAAAAAAACATAAAATAAACTTGTGGGGATAAAAACGGGAAATCCCTGAAGTCCTTATTATTAGGGTTTCAGGGTTTTTTTATCTTAAAACCATGAAGGAATATTGTTTTAAAATTTTAATTCTTATTATGGGAATTTTAGTAACTTCCTCTGCAAATGGTAAAAAAATAATAGGTCTGTCTGGGACAGTTATAACTGTTCCTTTTTATCCAAAAAGGATAGTTTCCCTTGCACCAAGCATAACAGAATGCCTTTTTGAAATAGGTGCAGGAGACAGGGTGGTAGGTGTTACTCAATTTTGCAATTATCCAGAACAAGTAAAACGCTTGCCAAAGGTGGGATCTTATATATCTCCAAGTATTGAGAAGATACTTGCACTTAAACCAGATTTGTGTATTGCCACTAAAGACGGCAATCCAAAACACATTGTATTTAAACTTAAAGAAATTGGAATAAAGGTCTTTGTTGTTGATCCAAGAGATATTGAGTCCCTGTTTTCCACAATGTTTATTCTTGGGGAAATCGTTGGATGTGAGAAACAGGCCAAAGCAGTTGTGGAAAGGTTAAAGAAAGATGTGTTGTTAGTTCAAAAAAGAGCGTCATTGTATATTAATCCCCCAAAGGTATTCTTTCAAATAGGGGTGGATCCAATGGTTACAGTTGGTAAAAATACACTCATAGACAATTTAATAAAGGTAGCTGGGGGTGTAAATATATTTAAAAATCTTAAAGGGTATCCAAGAATCTCTGTTGAACAGGTCATAGGATTAAATCCAGATATTATAATCATAACATCAATGGTTCATTCAGAACACAATTTAAATAACCTCAAACAATTCTGGGAAAAGTATAAAGAAATAAATGCAGTAAAATATTCAAATGTGTTTGTTGTAAATTCAGATTTTTTCAATCGTCCTTCACCTAGAGCAATTCAAGGACTAAAACTTCTGTCTATGATCTTTGAAAAGGCATTAAAAAAAATTGTCAATGAGAAAAATTGATAAAATGAAAATTTAAGAATTTGCAGCAAAATATATTTTAAAAGATATATACAAATGGGAGTATTGCTAAATTATGAATCTAAAAAAAATTTGGATTATATTTATGAGTTTATTTTTATATTCACCTCTTTCATATTGTTATCAAGTAAAATTTTTGGATGATGCTAAAAGATTCATAGAAATAAATAAAAAACCCCAAAAAGTTGTATCTCTTTCTCCATCTATTACTGAAATTTTGTATGAAATAGGTGAAGAAGAACATATTAAAGGGATAACATATTATGATGAGTATGTAATAGAAGGAGCACATATAGTAGGTGGTTTTTTATATCCATCAACAAAGAGGATAAAAGAGATAAATCCGGATATAATTTTTTGTTCAAAAAGGCATAGAAAAATCATAAATGGATTTGAAAAAAATGGCGTTAAGATAATTGTTTTTGAACCAAATGATATTCCTTCTTTATATAGGACAATCAAAATTTTATCAGATATATTTGAGAAAAAAGATAATGGACTTAGGCTAATTAAGAAGATTAAATATCAAATAGATCATATCCAAAAAAAATTGAGTCATATTAAGAAACAACAAAGATTACGGGTTATGAGAATAATGGGAAGGGATGTTTTAATGACTCCTACAATAAATTCCTTTCAGACTCAACTCATCAAATTGGCAGGTGGCATTCCACCAAATTTTCAAGGACAAGGCTCTATTATTGAAGTCAGTAAAAGAGATTGGTTAAACTTTAATCCCCAGGTTGTGTATTTTTGTGGTGGAGACAAAAGATTGATAAATAAGATAAAAACACTACCAGGTTGGAAAGATGTATCAGCTATAAAAAATAATCGTATATATTCATATCCATGTGCTTTGACCTGTCGCCTTTCGGCCCATACGGGATATTTTGTATCGTGGCTGGCATCTGATATATATTCTAAAGAATTTTTGGATGATAGATATTGGGTAAATAAAGATAAAATAATATCAAAAAGAAAAATACCTATATCTCTTGGCTATATTAAAAGTGTGAATATCATAAAATCATCTATATTTGACTTTATAAATAAAACTATTCTAATAACCTTTGAAAAACCAATAAATATAATTTCAACATTAGAAGGCCCTAGATACAATATAATAAATATCGGCAATCATTATACACCACCACCTTGTTGGAGAATTACTCATCACCTGGGATTAGAAAAATCCAGAAAAAGGATATATAATACTCTACAAATTAAAGAGGAAGATTCAAGTCTCTTGTTTACAGGCGCAGATATGGATAATCTGGCCATGATAAAAAAAGAATACAAAGATTTGGCAGTCTATGTGTTTGCAACTGCAGGGGTTAAGACCAATGCCATGAGAATGTCAAAAGATATGGGTTGCTATTATGAAATAGACCCAGGCACAATTAATATGATAATTATGACAAATGTAAAACTCACTCCTCGGGCCATGACCAGAGCTATAATCACTGCAACAGAGGCAAAAAGTGCTCTATTAAATGATCTAGATATAAGAAGTTCATACAATCCCCAAATATATCAGGCAACAGGCACGGGCACAGATAATATAATTATTGTTCAAGGAGATGGGGAATTTACATTAGACAATGCAGGTGGTCATTCAAAACTTGGAGAATTAATTGCAAAGGCTGTATATGATGCGGTAAAAATTGCCATAGAAAAGCAAAATAGGCTGATAGAAGATCGATCTATTTTTAAAAAATTAAATGAAAGGGACATATCTATATTTGATATTGTCTATAATAGTGAGCTTATACCAAAAAACAAAAAGGAACTTTTTGTTCAAAAATTAGAAGATCTTTTTTTAAAGAAAGAATATGCATCTATTATGCAGGAATTTTTAGTTCTGTCTGATGAATATGAAAAAGGCCATATAAAAGATATATCTGCTGTTTCTAAATTGGGACAACTTGTTTTAAGTTCTATATCAGGAAAGGAAAATAAAGAAGTAAAAACATTTGTTAATGATAATAATATCCCTAAGGTTTTAAAGATAGGACTAAATTCATTTTTAACAGCTGTAGAGGAGTCTGTAACTAACCAGTAAGCCAAAAAAGATAATTCTTGACTTTTGATTTGAGTTGGGTTTTATATAAAATCTACCAGGTGCCTATAATGGGCTTAAAAGGGAATCCGGTGAGAATCCGGAACCGGCCCGCGGCTGTGATAAGGGGACGAAAGCTGCAAAATGCCACTCTGGTTAAAACACCAGGGGAAGGCGCAGCTTGCTCCGTTGAATAATGCAACGGGGCCTTGTCCTGTTGAATTTCC
>JAMOQN010000211.1 GCA_027063985.1 Desulfohalobiaceae bacterium | reverse complement strand
ATGTCTTGAGTAAAGAGAATATTAATGTTGAATATATGTATGCCTTTGTTCAGCAATCTATGAAAAATGCAGTACTTATATTTAGATTTGACAGAACAGATCAGGCAATTGAAGTGTTAAAAAAGGCCAATATCAAAGTATTATCTGGAGAGGAGTTATATAAAATATAAGCCATGGATATGATAAAGCGATTTAATGTTTTTTGGGGGATTATTTTTCTTGATGCTCAAGGTGAAATAGTCCATATAAACCAATATGGAAAAGAGTTTTTACTGAAACACTTTAATGGGAAAGACTATAAAGTCTGTTTTAAAGAAATATTTGACCCATATGTAAAAGAGTCAAAAAAAATAAAAAGGGAGATCTATAAAGAGATCTCCCTTAACCCACCAAAAAAAGGCCCTCTTTATTTACACATATCAATTTTCTTAATTGAAGGATCAGCTGATCTTGATATTTCTCAGGTGGTAATATTTAGAGACATAACTGATGAGAAAAAGAGAATTAACAATCTAGTTGAAAACGAGGATCTATTTAGACAGCTGGCAGAGTCTACTAAGGTTGGTATTTTGGTATTCCAGGGAACAAAATGGGTTTATATAAACAGAGCAGTAGAAGAGATAAGCGGATATACGGTGCAAGAACTTCTAAAGATGAATTTCTGGGACATTGTACATCCAGATCATAAAGATATGATTAGAGAAAGAGGAATGAGAAGGCAAAGGGGAGAGGATATTCCACCTTATGATTTTAAAATAATTACTAAAGATGGAAAAGAGAAATGGTTATTTTTATCAGGGGGACGAGTAATAATAAATAGAGGGCTTGCTGCAGTTGTATCAGTGGTTGATATTACGTCAAAAAAAGCATTAGAGGAGGAATTAAGAAAAAGGGAACAGAGATATAGGTCTATTCTGGAAAATATGCAGGAAGGATATTTTGAGGCAGATTTAAAGGGGAATTTAAAATTTGCTAACAAGGCTTTACTGAGAATCGGTGAGGTAAATGATTTAAGAAAGGTAATTAACTTAAATTATAAGTCTTTTGCCCCTTATATGAGCGCCAAAAAAATGTTTAAGGTGTTCTACAGGGTATATAGAACTGGTGAACCAGAACTCTTAGAGGATTTTGAAATAATTACATATAAGGGAAATAAAAAGGTAGTGGAAATTTCTGTACAGTTAATGGGGGATCAAACGGGAAAGACATGTGGATTTTCAGGTATAGTTAGAGATGTTACAGAAAGAAAGAAATTGATAAGAGAAGCATTAAAAAATAAAGACTATTATAAGGCTGTTTTTGAAAACGCTGCAAATTCAATTGCAATGATAGATAATAATTTTTTAATCTTAAAGGTGAATAAAGGATTTGAAGATCTATTTAGAATGAATAAGCTCTTAATTGAAAATAAGAGATATTTTTTTGATTTTATTTCTCCTTCATTTAAAGAGACTTTTTTTAATTTGTACGTAAAATTAAAAAAGGGAGAGAGGGATGTTTTACAAAACCATTTGATTGAGATTAAAGGAATAAATGCATTTGGCCAGGAATTAGACCTGTTGTGTTCTATGTCCAGAATAGAATCAGAAGATCAATGGGCAATTTCCCTAGTTGATTTGACACCTCAAAAACAGGAAAAAAGATTAAAAGAGGAAATGGAAATGATGCTCAGGCGATCTCAAAAAATGGAAGGTATAGGTCTTCTCTCAACTGGTATTGCCCATGATTTTAATAACATACTTCAAGGAATAAACTCTAGTTTGGCGTTTTTGGATGATAAAGATAAATTGTCTTTAGAGAGTGCCAGAAAAAATATTGAAGAATTAATAAAAAGGGGAGCTAATATAGTCAGAGAACTCCTTTCATACGCCAAATCTTCTAATAAAAAATTTATTCCTGTAAATGTAAATCAAACCATTTTAGATATGGCTAATGTCTTTTCAAACATCCTCCCCTTAAATATAGAATTAATTCTTGATCTAAACGAGAATATAAAAAATATCCATGGAGATCCAGTTGGAATTCAACAAATACTTATGAATTTAATCACAAATTCAGTAGATGCCATTGGTAATAAAAGAGGACAGATTATTGTTAGTACTCAAAATGTGAATGTTAATAAGGAAATTAATATTCCAAAAGGGGAGTATGTATGTATAAAGGTATCTGATACAGGAATAGGTATAGATAAAGAGCATATAGAGGATGTTTTTGATCCATTTTTCAGTACAAAACCAAAGGGAAAAGGTACTGGTTTAGGCCTTGCAATAGTAAAAAAGATAGTTGAAGAACATGATGGCTTTATCTTTTGTTCTTCAACTAAAGGCAAAGGAACAAATTTTAAAATTTATATTCCAGGTGTATATACAGCAGGAATTGAAGAAAATGGAAATGCAGAAAAAATTCGGGGTGAAGGGATTAATATAAATAATGGGGATATTACTCTTTTTATAGTTGAAGATGAAGAAATGATTTTAGAGGCATCATCAACTTTTTTAAAAGAACATGGATTTAATGTAATAGATGCTATGAATGGCAGGGATGCACTGGATATATTTACGAAAAACTACAAAGATATTGATGTGGTAATTTTAGACATGAATATTCCAGAGATATCAGGTATTGAGCTTTTAAATAAATTTTTAGACATAGATGCAGATAAGAAAATAATTTTATCTACTGGCTATTCTTCAGATATAGTGGAGGATTCTAAATTGTCCAAACAAAATATACGATTTCTCCAAAAACCATACTCTTTAACCACCCTCATGGACACAATATTAGATAGCCTCAATTAAATGAACGCTGTCAGATAAGATCCTGGGACTCCAGAGGCCTTGAGGGGGACTTAGCCAGAGGGCCTTTTTTAATTCTGTTAAGAATATTCTCCTGTTAATTGGTTTTGCACCAAATCTCATGAGGTGAGATGTTACCTGTTGACAATCAATGAATTTGAAATTGGCATTTTTTAGCATCAAGGTTAGCCACACAAAGGCCACTTTGGATGCATTGGATTCCCTGTAAAACATAGATTCCCCAAAAAATACCCTGCCCATAGACACTCCATATAAACCCCCAGCCAGTTTACCATCATACCAAGCCTCAACTGAGTGACAATACCCAATTTTATGTAAGGTTATATAGGCATCAATCATTTCAGGAACCAGCCAGGTTCCTTCAGTATCTTTTCTTTTTATTTTGCTGCAAAAATTTATTACTTCTTCAAATGCATGGTTTATTGTAATGGTAAATTTTTTCTGTTTTATGATTCTTTTTAATCTTCTGGATACATGCAGATCTTCTGGTTTTAATATAAGTCTGGGGTCAGGAGACCACCACAAGATGGGAGAGTGTTCATCATACCATGGGAAGATACCATTTTTATATGCCACAATCAGTCTGTCAGGACTAAGGTCTCCCCCAATTGCCACAATATCATCTACATCATCAATTAATGGATCTGGAAAAATTGGTTCTGGTGGCAGTGAATATATTACCATTTGTTCCCTCTTTATATAGACGTAAATTTATTCCTTTTGTTAAATAAAATCAAGATTGAGTCTGGCTTAAATAAAATTGATCAGAGTGGGTTGATGATTTGGGTTTTATAAACTTGACCAATTTTTTTGAATAAACTATCTCCCAATTGGAAGAGTAAGAAGGGAGTAATTATGAATTTTTTCTATAATTTGCTTGCGTATGGAACTTTGCCCTTTGCCGTGGGGAGGATAATTTACAAGAGTTTTAAACTTCCCAGCTACAGAGAAAGGATTTATGAGCGATTTGGCGTGGTTAAGTTCCCACAACTGAAAAGATCAATTTGGCTTCATGCAGTATCTGTTGGCGAGGTTCAAGCAGCTTTGCCCATTTGTTTTAAATTAAGGGAAAAATTCCCTGAAATTCCAATTGTAATTACCACAACCACTCCAACAGGGTCTAACATTGTGCAAAAAAATTTAAGGCCCAATATGTATCATTCTTACCTACCATATGATGTAAACAAATTTGTGACAAAATTTATTGACCATGTTAATCCAGTGTGTTTTATTGTAATGGAGACAGAAATATGGCCAAATTTATTTTGTAATTTGTATAAAAATAATGTCCCCATTGTTATAGCAAATGGAAGGATATCTCCTTCGTCTTATAAGAATTATCTGAAGATTAAATTTTTCATGTCTAAAATTCTAAATAAATGTAGTTATATCCTGGTACAAAATGAAGAATATGCAAAAAGATTTATAGATATTGGAGCGCCTGAAAAAAAAGTCAGAGTTTTTGGGAATATAAAGTTTGATATTCCTGTTCCAGAGGATAAGATTCAATCTGGAAAAGAATTAAAAGAAAAATATTTTGGAAAATATAAAATCCTTATAGGTGCATCCACCCATGGAGAAGAAGAAAAAACACTGCTTGATATATATTCTAATCTTATAAAAAAGAATGATAAATTAAAACTGATATTGGTTCCAAGACATCCAGAGAGATTTAATTTAGTTTATGATTTATGTAAGTCCTATGGTTTTAATGTTCATAGGAGATCATATAGTTTGGTTCCAGAAGGGAATTTTGATGTCTATCTTGGTGATTCCATGGGAGAGATGATGATGTATTATGCAATGTCAGATGTTGCATTTGTTGGAGGTTCTTTAGAAAAAATAGGTGGTCACAATGTCTTAGAACCAGCATCTATTGGTGTCCCTGTTGTTATTGGTCCGAATTATTTTAATTTCCAGGAAATTATAGATGTATTTAAGAAGAATAATGCAATAGTTGTAGCTAAAGATAAATTTGAATTGGAAAAGGAAATTTTAAATCTTTTAGAAAATAAAGATAAAAGAACCAATATAAGAAATAATGCCAAAAAGGTTTTGGATAAAAATAAAGGTGCCCTATCAAAGACTCTGGATGTGGTTAGTTCTATTCTAGATAAAAGGATATAAGGTTGGTTTATGTTTAAAGAAATTTTTTTTGAGATATTGGTGCAATTTCTATCAAAGCTCAATTTAAGACAAATATCATCTCTGGGAAAAGCAGTTGGCACGTTGATGTGGATCTTTGTGCCTTCCAGAAGAAAAAGGGCAATAACAAGCATTGAAAACCACCTTAAGATTAATAGAAAAGATGCAACATATCTTGCCAGGATGAATTTTCTCCATACTGGACGGGCCTTTGTGGAGATCTTTTACAATTTAAAGGTGGACTATCGATTTGTGAATGATCTTGTGGAAGTGAAAAATGAGTCTATTTTGAAAAAAGTCAAATCATTAAATAGGCCAGTAGTTGCAGTAACAGCACATCTTGGTTCATGGGAACTATTGTCTGGAATCATGGCCGTGTTGTTTCAAGATATTCCAACGCAGATAGTTATTAGAGAGCCAGATGATCCAGTGATAAGTGAGATTGTAAAGAGGTTCAGGGGAAAATACAAACATGAGATAGTCCCAAGGGACAATTCCGCTCCTCGTATTGCAAAGGTTTTGAAAAGAAATGGGATGAGTGCCTTTTTAGTTGACCACAATTGTGGCTGGAGAAAGGCAGTATTTTTGCCCTTTTTAGGAGAGATTGCAGCAGTTAATTTTGGACCAGCACTAATGGCAGTAAGAAACAGGGCAGTAGTGCTTCCTGTGTTTCTTATAAGGGGAGGGGAAAAAGGCTACAAACTCTATTTTTTGCCTTATCTCGATACCCGCCAATGTAATGGAAATTTAAAAGAAAAAGTGAAAATTATTTGTAAATTTTATACAAAGGCAGTTGAAGAGATGGTCTTAAAATATCCAGAGCAATGGTATTGGATACACAACAGGTGGAGAACCAAGCCAAAAAAGAGTATATAACAAAAACTGTATATATCCCAGGGTGTTGAGGGTGATAAATAAGGAGAGATTAGTGATCAGTGTGAGTGGTCAGTGGGAGTGGACAACAGATCACAGACACTGATCACAGATCACTCATTAAAATTTACACAAATAATGTTACAGGCTCAAAAAAGAGATTTTTAAAAGGAGTTGTTGTGAAGAAGTTTCAACATGGTGGAAACCTATATTCAATTGCAAGGGAAAGAGGAGTATCTGCAGATGAACTTATTGATTTTTCAGCCAATATTAATCCCCTTGGACCTCCAGCATCGGTAATTAGGGCAATTAGGGAATCTGTACACTATATTGTTCACTATCCAGAAACACCTCCTGCTGAATTGATTAAGGCCGCCACAGGTTTTTATGGGGTTAGTGAGAAACAAATTGTATTTGGAAATGGTTCCACTGAACTTTTATATATTATCCCAAAAATAGTGGATAAAAAAAAGGCGGTAATAGTTGTTCCTTCATATGTAGATTATGAAAAGGTATGTATATTAAATGGACTAGATATTGATTTTTTTTATCTTAAAGAAGAAGATAAATTTGAACTGGATTTTAAGGAACTGTCTTCTTTTTTAGATATTCCATCCATTGTGTTTATAGGCCAGCCAAATAATCCAACTGGAAAGGTATTTGATCCTAAGTCAATAAGAGAGATAGCAATTTCCCATCCTGATTCAATTTTTGTAATTGATGAGGCATTTGCAGATTTTGTGGATGGACTTGACAGGATGTATATAAACCGTCCCAAAAATGTAATTGTGCTTTTGTCCCTTACAAAATTTTTTTCTATTCCTGGGATCAGACTGGGACTTATGATAGCAGATGAGTCTATAATAGCAAAGATGAAGCAATATTTGCCTCCATGGTCAGTAAATTCCATTGCATATAGAATAGGTATAAATATTTTTCAAGAAAAGGATTATATTTATCAAAGTAGAAAATATGTATTTGAGCAAAAAAAATTCGTTTTTAATGAATTAAAACAAATACCTGGACTATGTGCATTTGAATCTGATGTGAATTTTATTTTAGTAAAAGTCACTTCTCAAGATATAGATGTTCCTTTTTTAAAGAAGACCCTGCTAGAGAAAAAGATTGTAATTAGGGATTGTTCCAATTATAGGGGATTGAACAACAGGTTTTTCAGGATTGCAGTAAAAAGTAAGGATGAAAATTTATATTTATTAGAGTGTTTAAAAGAGATATTTTTACATGGTGAAACAAATAAAGAGAAAACTTATTATCCTGTTGGGCCATATTCACCAACAAAGACCCCTGCTATTATGTTTGTTGGAACATCTTCAAATGCTGGAAAATCCATTTTAGCTGCAGGTCTTTGCAGGATATTATATAATGAGGGTTTTAAAGTTGCCCCATTTAAGGCCCAAAATATGTCGTTAAACTCCTATGTTACCAAGGATGGTGGTGAGATGGGCAGGGCCCAGGTGTTGCAGGCCCAGGCATGTAGATTAGA
>JAMOQN010000210.1 GCA_027063985.1 Desulfohalobiaceae bacterium | reverse complement strand
AGATGTAAAGGTCTTATGGAGTACAAGCAGGAATGAGACCAGAGAAAATTTGATATATGGTTACATAAAAAATGGGAAAATAATAGAAGATGTTCCAATTATCCCTTTGACTTTGCAAGATTTTACTAATCCAGAAATAGTATTATATTTAATGGATTTAGAAAAAAGTCAAATTTGCTATGAATATGTGGATCATATTCCATGTGTGGTAATGGGCAACACAAACAAGATATATGTTGATATTGAAAATTTTGTTATCAGAAAAAAGATAATAGAGGGGAAGGAGTATTTATTTAAGGATTTTGTACATATTGGAAACTATTTTTTGCCCAATAAAATTGAGATTAAGTGTGGAGAAGAGAGATACATTGGCCAGATTATGTGGAAGAAAATAAATATGGAGGAAGAAATACATTATACATCGCCAGTGAAGAAAAGAATAGGAGGCATAAAATCTGATGAAAATACGCCTCCTATATTGAAATGTTTGCCCATGGCAACAAGTAGTTTTGGGTTTAGATAAATAGTTGCATTTTGCTTTCACCAGCTTCTTTTAAAAAGGTAGCTACACCAACATACTCTAAGTTTGGATAATCAATCATTTCATCAGGGGTAAATCCCATTAAGTCCATTGACATTTCACAGATATAGATCTTTACACCTAGTTCAGCAGCTATTTTTATTAGTTCATTTAGGTCTTTTACGTTTTTCTTTTTCATTAAGTTTTTCATCATCATGGTGCCCAGTCCGCCCATATTCATTTTTGAGAGCTTTACGTCCTTTGCTCCTTTTGGCAACATAAAGCCAAACATCTTTCCCATGAAATCTTTTATTCCTGGCTTTTTCTTTGGGTCCCTAAGCGCAGGGGTTGCCCAAAAGGTAAAAAACATGCATACCTCTGTATCCATGGCTGCTGCACCAGTGGCAATAATAAAGGCGGCTAGTAGTTTATCCAGATCACCACTAAAAACAACCATGGACAATTTGTCTTTTGGCATTAAACTATTTTGCCTTTCAATTTCATTCTTCATATCCTCTAATATATTTTGTATATCTTCATGATTCATTATTATACCCTCCTTAGAGATGGTTAATATTATTAACGATTTATATAAAAAATTTTTTTACGCAAACTCTTTTTTTACTATCTGCATACTTTCTATTAATTTTTCAAGATAGAAAAATACATTTGATCTATCACTGGGATTTATGTTTTCCACTAATTTTTTGTGGATTTCCAGCCTAAATTTTTCTATTTCTTCAATCTTTTTTTCACCTGCATGAGTTAAACTCAGTAGTTTTACTCTATTGTCTTTTGGGTCTTCAATTTTTTCAACTAGACCCTTGGCCATCAGTCCCTTTATAATCTTGGTTATTCTGCTCTTAGCAACCTCCATTTTATTGGCCAGTGTCTTTACTGTTAAATACCTCTCGCCTTTAAATAGGAGTAGACAGGTGATCTCAGCATATGGGATCCCGAATTTTTCCTTGGTATAAGTACGCTTATCATTACAGCAACTGACAATAGAATCTATTATTTCCCTTAGCCTAAGTGCTTGATACTCTAATAGCGCTTCATTATTGTCGTTCATGTTATGAATCATTAATAATAAAAAATAAAGATGTCAAGTTCTTTTGGCTCAAAATTTATTAAAAGGAGATTGCGTAAAGCTAAACTTTGTTTTATAACAAGTTATAAGTCTTTATTTAAGTAAAATACATTTTAAGGAGGTGTGTGATGTTGAAGAGATTTTTAGTAATTGTAGTAATGGGTATTTTAATGCCAGCACTGGCAATGGGTTATGAAATTGCAGGTGTGAATTTACCTGACAGTTTACCGGCTGGCAAGGAGTCTTTGGTTTTAAATGGGGCAGGCATCAGGAAAAAGTTTTTTTTAAAGCTTTATGTGGCAGGTCTTTATGTAAAAGAAAAGACTTCCAATGCTGAGGAGATATTAAAAGAAGATGTACCAGTTGCCATAAAACTACATATTATTTCAAGGCTTATTAGTAGTAAAAATATGGAAAAGGCCACGAGAGAAGGCTTTGAAAAAGCTACACAGGGAAATCTTGCAGGTTTAGAAGAAAGGATTGATGAATTTATATCTCTTTTTAAATCTGAACCAATAAAAAAACACGATGAATTTGACTTTATATATGTTCCAGGTGAAGGGGTGCACTCAATTAAAAATGGAAAGGAGTTAAAATTAATAAAGGGCGCAGATTTTAAAAAGGCACTTTTTGGAATTTGGTTATCAGATAGTTGTGTCCAAGAAGATTTAAGGGATGCCCTGTTGGGAAAATAGTTTTTAAGATAATTAGAACCAAAAAGGGGCGTTGCTATGGCAATGCCCCTTTTGTTGTTTGATAACATTTAGAGAAAAAGGAAAGGGATAATTTGCATAAAATGCACAATTTTTATAAAAAATATTTTTATCAAGGGTTGTCTTGACAAAATATTTTCAAACAATTACGGAATACTTGTTATTTTTTTATGGATTGGTCGAAAGTTTTTTAATCCTTATAAGGAGGATTTATATGCACCAGTTATATCTGTTACTAAGAGGGCCGTTGGCTCTAATTTCTTTTATTGTGTTTATTGGTGGGGTAATTTATCAAATTATTTGGTTTTTTAATAATACAAAAGTTCAGGAAATTCCTAAAAATCCAGGGTTACTACCATCAAAAAAGGAAATAAAATCCTTTTATCCACCAGAAGATATAAAAAAATTGACAAAATGGGAAGGAAGCGTGTGGTCTACGCAACCATATTTTACTATTTTGACCTCTATATTTCATATCCTGGTAATATTAACTCCTATTTTTTTACTTGCCCACAATATCCTGATTAAGCAGTCATGGGGAATAGCGCCCCCATCTTTGTCTGAAAAAATAACTGATGTTTTTACAATAGTGGTCCTATGTTTTGGTGCTTATTTTCTTTACAGACGGATATTTCTTTCAAAGGTAAGAATAATTACAGGCGGCGGGGACTGGTTGATGTTCTTCCTTGTTTTTTTACCATACTTAACTGGATTTTTGGCATATCACCAGATATTTTCTTATATGCCAATGGTAATACTCCATATGTTCCTAGGCGAACTTATGCTTGTCTGCATTCCCTTTACCAGGCTAAAACATATGATATTTTTCTTTTTAAATAGATTTTATCTTAAAAGTGAGTATTCCTTCTTTAAAAAAGGGAACAGAGTGTGGAATTGAGCTTTTATTGTTAACATTTAGGAGGAAAATAAGATGTCTAATTTACCAGATATAATTTTGAGCAATAAATCAAAGATCAAATTTGCCATGTCTCTATGTGCTAGGTGTTCTATGTGTGCACCAAGTTGTTTTTTGTATAGGGCAAATAATGGTGACCCAACATATATGCCTTCTTATAAGATGTTAAATTCCATTGGTCTCATATTTAAGAAAAAGGGTAATCTTTCAGATAATGATTTGGAAAATATAAAGAATATAGTGTGGGAAAAATGTGTTTTATGCACCAGATGTTATTGCTCTCTTGGAATTGATATTCCATATTTAATCTCCCTTGCCAGGGATTTTTGCAGACAAAAAGGCGTATATAAGACCTATGATAATTAACATTATAAATACAGGAGGATATAAATGATCAAGGTCAAAAGGAAAAAATTTGATGAGATTATAGATTGTATTGATAGATATAATAATATTTTAAATGTAGGTTGTGGTGGATGTGCATCGGTGTGTCTTGGAGGTGGTCAAAAGGAAGTTGGCATATTAAATGAAGAACTCAGGCTCTATTATGAAAAAAAAGGTGAGAAAAAAGATATAGATGCATATACAGTAGAAAGGGCATGTAATGAAAAATGTTTTTTAGATCTGCCAAATGTTATAGAAAAAGGTAATTATGATGCAATAATAACCATGTGTTGTTCTGCTGGGACACAGCTTATTGCAGAAAAATTTAATAAAATACCAGTTTATCCAGCAGTAGATACCATTGCTATTGGCATTGATAGAGATATAGGACTTTATGAAGAAAAGTGTAGGGCGTGTGGACATTGTGTAATAGGTTATACAGGTGGTATATGTCCAATTACCAGGTGTGCAAAAAGCCTTTTTAATGGTCCATGTGGTGGCACAAATAAAGGAATGTGTGAAGTAAATCCAAACATACCATGTGCGTGGTATGAAATCTACAATAGGCTAAAAGAACAAAATAGACTGGAAGATATAAAGAAAATACATCCTCCAGTAGATTGGAAAAATCAGATTCAACGAACAGTGGTGCAATATGGCTACGAAGAAAGATATGTAAATATGGACGTGTAATAGGTCCCAAAAGAACTCGTTACAGATAAATTTTATTTGAATTTGTCTTTACTTTTTGGAAACATTACAATTAATAGGATCTTTTACTCCCTAATTGTTTTCCTTGAATTTTTTTTATGGCTAACCTAAACTAACCCTAGACATAACGGGATGTAGCTCAGCCTGGCAGAGCGCAGCGTTCGGGACGCTGAAGCCGTGGGTTCGAATCCCACCATCCCGATATTTTCTCAAAAATTTTTCTTAAATTTTTCACAGAAAATTAATTTTGAGAATTTTTCCAAGGAAGAATACGGGGGTGTGTATGGATATAAGATTTGAACCAACAGATGCACTTATTTTAGTTGACATACAGGTTGATTTTTGTCCAGGGGGGAAGCTACCCATTGAAAGGGGGGATGAAGTTGTATCTATTTTAAATCCAATTATAGAGCAGGCAGAAAAACAGGGTATATATATTTTTTATTCCAGGGATTTTCACCCAAGGTTGCACCCAAGTTTTAAAGAAAATGGTGGCATATGGCCAACTCATTGTGTGCAGGATACTGAGGGAGCCAGGTTTCATCCTGAGTTAAAAATAGCAAAGAATTCCGTCATAGTCACCAAGGGCACGCGATTTGATAAAGATCAATATTCAGCCTTTGATGATACAGGCCTTGCGGTTGCCTTTAAGAAATTAGACATAAAAAGGGTATTTATCGGAGGTTTGGCCCTGGATGTGTGTGTGAAAGAAACAGCCCTTGATTCTATAAAAAATGGATTTCATACATTTTTAATAAAACAGGGAACAAGGCCAGTTACAGAGAAATCAGGTGAACAAGCCCTATTAGAGATGAAAAATAAAGGCGTTGTTATAATTTAACATTACCTTTGGAGAATAAAATGGATATTAGTACTCCTCTATTTGTGGATCTATACGAACTTACCATGGCTCAAGGCTATTTCCTTGAAAACCTAAACGGAGAGGCTGTCTTTAGTACATTTGTTAGAAAATTACCTATCAATAGGAATTTTTTAATAGCTTGCGGACTTGCTGATGTTGTGAGTTTTTTGGAAAATTTTAAGTTTTCATCAGATGATATCGACTATTTAAAATCTTTAGGCATCTTTAAAGATGAATTTTTGGATTTTTTAAAGGAACTTCGATTTACAGGTGATGTCTATGCCTTAAGGGAGGGGACTGTATTCTTTGAAAATGAACCCATTTTAGAAATAAAGGCCCCTATAATTCAATGTCAATTATTGGAGACATATGTTTTGAATCAAATACAGCTCCAAACCATGCTTGCAACAAAAGGAGCGAGAATATGCAGTGTGTCGCAGGATAGAAATGTTGTTGATTTTGGCTCAAGGCGTGCGCACGGGTTAGATGCTGGATTAAAGGCAGCAAGGGCGTTTTATATTTCTGGTATGAATGCCACCAGTAATGTATTGGCTGGAAAGATATACAATATACCTGTAACAGGTACAATGGCTCATAGTTATATTCAGGTCCATTCTAATGAATTTGATGCCTTTGAAGCCTTTTCTTCAATATACCCAGATACAGTTTTGTTGATTGATACATATGATATATATGAAGGGGTTGAAAATGTAATTAAGTTGTCTAAAAAATTGGGAGACAAGTTTTCTATCACTGGAATTAGAATAGATTCTGGAGACATTATAACTACGTCAAAAGAAATTAGAAAGATACTTGATAGGGCTGGTCTTTATAGCGTCAAAATAATCGCCAGTGGAAGTTTGGATGAATATAAAATTTATGAAATTGCCAAAGAAAATGTGCCAATAGACGGATTTGGTGTTGGAACAAAGGCAATAGTATCAGAAGATGCTCCTTTTTTAGATATTGTTTATAAATTAACTGAGTATAAAGGCGAAGGAAAGTTTAAAAAATCAAAAGGAAAATCAACAATCCCTTTTCAAAAGCAGGTATATAGATATATTGATGGAGGGAAATATAGAGAAGACGTTATCTCTATATACAATGAAGTTCTCCCTGGAGACCCCTTGATTATCAAGGTAATGGAAAACGGAAGGCTTAGAGATGGAGCAGTTGATGAGCTAGATGTTATCAGGGAGAGAGTGAAGAAGGAACTCAGTATGCTACCAGATAACTTAAAGAAGTTACAAAAATCAGAGGTGGTATATCCTGTTAAATTCAGTCCTTCATTGGAGAAAATAAGAACATCTTTGTAGAAGAATGGGCCTAGAACAGGAATATGCAAGATAATAAAGTACAAGGATTTGAGACTTTTGATCACGGAGCTGATATTGGGATAAGGGGATATGGAAAAAATTTAGAACAAGCATTTTTAAATGGTGCCAAGGCCCTTTTTTCTTACATGTATGGGAGTATGCCCCAAGTTCAGAATAACTTGGAGGTAAAAGAAATAACCTTTGAGCTAGAAGAGAGCGATTTAACATCGCTATTTATAAGGTTTTTGAATACATTGATTGCAGAATCAGATATAAACTCACTTGCATTTTATAATTTTTCAATAAAAATTGAAGGGTCAAAATTAAGGTGTAAAACGTTGGGTTATCCCATAAATAGAAGAGTTGGAGGAGTTGAAGTAAAAGGAGCAACATATTGCGAAGCCAAGGTGGAACAAAAAAATGGGATATGGATTGCTCAGTGTGTGATTGATGTGTGAATTCGGTTTGATTTAGTTCCTTGACAAAAAAAATAGAAAGGGATAATTTTTACATCAAACGGGATGTGGCGCAGCCTGGGAGCGCACTTGAATGGGGTTCAAGGGGCCGTGGGTTCAAATCCCACCATCCCGATTTTGAAAAAGGATCGGGATTTTGTCCTGATCCTTTTTTTATACTCTTTAAAAAAATTTTGAATAGACTTCCAGAAGACCTGAGTGTAGTGTCTTGTCTTTTCCCGTGGAAAGGCCTATCAAAAAGCACATGCGAGATTTAAAAAGAATATAGCTTCTTGTTGTCTCCCTTCCTTAACTTATTGGTTTCAGCAATTCTCGGTGAATTTATGGAGTTAGAATTTATGGGATAAAATAAAAAAAATGATATTTATTTTTCGCAACGTGTGGGAAAAAAGACGATA
>JAMOQN010000209.1 GCA_027063985.1 Desulfohalobiaceae bacterium | reverse complement strand
AAAAGGCCATATTACATAAAGGTTTTTCTGTGGTTGAGATTTTGTCCCAGTGCCCCACTTACTTTGGACGGAAAAATAAGATTGGCTCACCAGTGGATATGCTTAAATATTTCAGGGACAATACAGCCCAGATAGGATCTAAGAAGCTAGAGAAGAATCCAGACCTGATTCCTAGAGGTATTTTTTTAGAAAAGGATGTTCCTGAATATACAGAAGAATATCAAAAACTAATCAGACGGGTCTGCAAAAAATAGACTATAACATGTGATATGGATCCATATCCAAATGGATTTTGATTCCTTTTTTGTAGTTTGAAAATTTTTTAAGGATCTTGGCAGCAAATGCTCGGATAGGGGCGTATGAATCTGCCTTTAAAAGACATTGATATCTTTTATTTTTATTTAAGATAAAGATTGGAGCTGGGGCTGGTCCTAATACTGTTAGGTCATTTGTTTTGATTTTATGGATATAATTTGTTATTTCTTCCATTAAGGTTAAATGTTGTTGGTAATTTTCCGTTATCTGAAATCTCAAAAGTCCCAATTTGACAAAAGGTGGATATCTTCTCATCCTTCTAAGTTTAAGTTCATGGTGAAGAAATCCTTCACAATCACTGTTTTTTATATATTCCCAGCAATAGTGGTTTGGATTTCTGGTCTGGATAAAGACCCTTCCTGGTTTTTCTCCCCTTCCAGACCTTCCTGCCACTTGTATTAGAAGTTGAAATGTCCTCTCTGTTGCCCTGTAGTCAGGTAGATTTAGCCCGATATCTCCATCCACAACTACCACCAGGGTTACACCAGGGAAATTGTGTCCTTTACTGCACATCTGCGTTCCAACTAGGATTTGATAGTTACCTTTTGAAAAAGATTTTAATATATCTTGGTCTTTTTTTTCGCGCCTGTATGAATCAGCATCCAGCCGCAATATTTTGTGGCTACTTCCAAATGTCTCTTTTACAAACTCTTCAACTTGTTCTGTCCCAACATCTAAAGGAACGTATGACATTGATCCACATACAGGACAATTGCACGGAAACGGGATAACTTCTCCACAATAGTGGCAAATTAGTCTCTCTATTTTTTTGTGATATGTCATAGACACAGAACAATTTGGACATTTCACAACCTCTCTGCATGAGGTGCAAAATACAACAGGAGAAAACCCTCGCCTGTTTAAGAGGATTATTACTTGATCACCTTTATCTAATGTAGATTTTATCTCTGAAAAAACTATGTCACTAAATGGACCATGTCTTGGTGGTTCTTTATTTAGGTTTACAATATTTATCTCTGGCAAGGGATTTCCCTTGACCCTTTTCTCCATCTTCAAAAGACCTATTTTTTGATTAATTGCAGCATAATATGTTTTTAAATCAGGGGTTGCAGAGCCAAAAACAAGGAGGCTTTTAAATTTTTGTGCCAAAAGATATGCAATCTCCCTCACATGATATCTAAGTCTTTCATCTTGTTTATACGAAGAATCATGTTCTTCATCTATAATAATTGTACCAATATTTTTTACAGGTAAAAATATGGCGGACCGAGTTCCAATTATAATGGAGGGAGTATTGCTAGATGATAGTGTTTTAAATATTTTTACCCGTTCACCTTTTGGCAAATATCCATGATAAAAATATATTTTTACGCCTGAAAAAAATTGTCTTATTTCCTGATATGTACTTTCTGCAAGGGCTACTTCTGGAACAAGGAGGATACTATTTTTATTTAACTCTAAAGATTTTTTTATAAGATTTGAATATACTAAGGTCTTGCCACAACCAGTTACCCCATGCAACAGGACTGTTTTAAAAATGTTTTGTTCTATATAAGGTATCAAAACATCTATTACTTGTTTTTGTTCTTCAGTTAGATTATAGGATGAACAATATTCAAATTTGGAGTCTGATGACCAATCTTTATCTTTTGATGATAATTGAATTAGACCTTTTTTTAATAAAGATTTTAAAACATTTCCTGAATATTTTCCAAATTTAAATGTGATGTGGGACTTTTTTTGTGGTCCATGGGTATAGAGGTATTCCAAGATATTTAATTGGTTTTTTGCATTTTTTTTTATTGGCCATGGAGGAGAACATATGAGCTCAACAACCAAGTCTTCTTTTGTATGAGAACATATTTTTACATCTCCATCTATCCATTTTTTTAAAAATGCATTAAAGATGCATGGTTCTTTTTTTAAAAGATGGGGTATACTGGATCTATTTCCATTTTTGTCTACAAAATTTAATTTTAATGATGTTAGTTCAGAAGGTATTACTGATGATATAACTTGTCCCAATTCTACTAACAGGTGTGTAGAAATATCTTCAAAAATTTCAAGTTGTTCTTTAAAAAATAGAGGGGTTTTATCAATGGGCATAATCAATTCTTTTACCTTGAAGTCCACATCCTTTTTTTGATTGGAGTTTAAGACAATACCTATGGTATATCTATTTTGTACAGGTACTATTACCCTTATACCTGGAGATAGGTTACAAGATTCCAGATGAGTAGGCACCTTATACGTATATTTTTTAAATGGAGGGCTTACCAATACTACATCTATTAAATGCATAAGATGGATTATTGGGAGGACTCAGTGGAAGATTCTTTTACCTCAATTAAGTCATCATCATCATTGATAGACATATTCAAAGGATTTGATTTGTTGTCAGAAATTGATATGCTCTTTTCAAAATCGTTTATTTTTTCTTTTATTTCATTAGATTTTTTCCCAGTTAATAAAGAGAATTTTTCAAACAAACTACTGGTACGGGAATCTTTGTCAATGTCTTTAATTTGTTCCTGCATGTTACAATTACCATGCAAGATTCCGCCTTTTTCTACTGAAAAGACCTTTGTAGAGATATCACCTACTACTTTACCTTTTTCACCTATAATTAGTGTTTCTTTGGCAATTATATTACCAATGACTTTGCCGTGTACAACTACATTTTTGCCAGAAATATCGCCTTCAATATGGGCACTGTGGTTTATATATACATCCTCTTTACATTCAATTAAGCCTTTAAACGTACCCTCAATACAAATGCTATCCTCACCTTTAAAGTTTCCTTCAAAGGAGCTATTTGCACCAATTAAGGTAGGGCTTGAGTCAATACTTTCCTTTTTGTCTTTTTTCCCAAAAGCCATTTTTTACCTCAAAGCAAGACTTTTTAACCTTCTATCATAAATATAATATATGGGATTTACAGGCTTTCCATCGACTTCTATTTTGTAATGGACATGTGTCCCAGTGCTATGTCCTGTATTTCCCATGTAACCGATTACATCCCACCTTTTTACCTTGTCGCCTTTTTTTACAATTGCTTTGTACATATGTCCATATAAGGTTACAATATGAGGTGTATGTCTTATTCTCACATAATTTCCAAGAATCTTGTTCTTCCCAACTTTTATTACAACACCATCTGCTGGTGCAACAATTGGGGTCTTCCAAGCTGACGCAATATCAATGGCGCCGTGAAATTCCCTTTGCTGGGTAAAGGGATTTGTTCGCCAGCCAAAACCACAAGAGATCCAAAATTTATCTCCTTTAATGGGGAGAATGGAAGGCATGTGCCTTAATTTTTTGTGTCTCTTTTCCAAATAATCTACAAGTTGGGCAAAGCTTTCTTTTAAGTCTTTTGAATAAGATACGATGTTTTTTATTTTTCTAAAATCTGCTATATTTTTATCATCTATAAGTGAAGGTTCTTTTGAAATAGATGACTTGTTGTATTCAAAACCTCCCTGGTGGGAAAATTTATCTGAACTTGTCTCCTCACTTTCAAGCCCCAGGAATTTTTTTATCTTATCTTCCATTTCCTCCATATCTGTGAGTTCTTTTTGGACACTCGATAGCTTTTGCTCTAAGGAAGATATCTTTTTTATTTTATGCTTTAAATCTTGCTCCAGACCATAAATTCGTTGTTGTTCTTTTTTTAATGTTGTAGTGAGTTCATCAATTTTTTTACTTAGAGAAATAATCTCTTTTTTTGAATTAGAAATTTTAAACTGCTGGTAAATAGATACTCCTCCCAAAATTATAAAACCTGTATATATAAGAAAATGAAGAAAAAGTATGAGATAGGTTTTGGGTGTACTAAAGGAAACCCTTTTATAGGTGTTTTTTGACCTTGAGAACCAGACAATTGATACCTTTTTCAACTAGTTATTCTCCTTAAATAACAAGTGTGCGAGTTGAGTTAAGTGTTCTTTTTACCATCACAGATGACGGACATAACTTAAAAATTCAGTATATAATATAGCCATTTTAGTAAACAAAAAAAAATTCTTTGTCAAATAGAGGTTTAATGATTATTTGGTGGAAAGGGCAATTGTTTTTATGTGTGGAAATTCAGAAGGTGACGGATGATAGATAAAAGGCAATTGGTAAAAATGGGTTTTTGTTTTGTGGAAGTTTAGAGATAAAAGTATAAATTCGTGTTAGCACAGACATTTAAAAAATATAGAGGGCAGGGGACTGAATAAATGTCCCCTGAATTATTTAGCTTGTAAACGACCCCTTAAAATTTGGTTTCCTCTTCTCTAAAAATGCAGTAGCTCCTTCTTTTGCATCTTCACTTGCAAATGAGGTTGCAAAGGCTTCAACTTCCAGTGCACAACCTGTCACAAGGTCTACCTCAACTCCTCTGTTTATTACTTCTTTAATTGCCCTCAACGCCACTGCTGCTTTGTTCGCCAAGGCCTTGGCTACTTCCATTGTCTTGTCCATTAGTTCTTCAGGTTTGAAAACCTTTGCCACTAATCCCAGTTCCTTTGCTTCCTGGGCACTTATTTGTTCTCCCCTCATGCAGAGTTCCTTGGCCTTTGCCCTTCCCACCAATCTTGCAAGTCTTTGGGTGCCTCCAAAACCAGGGATTATCCCAAGGTTTATCTCAGGCTGGCCAAATCTTGCTTTTTCCGAGGCGTAGATAAAGTCACAGCTCATGGCAAGCTCACATCCACCACCCAAGGCATACCCATTTACACATGCAATTGTTGGGATGGGAAGGTTTTCTATTTTAAAGAAGATGTCCTGTCCCTTTTTGGCAAAAAGTCTGGCTTGAAGGGAGTTCATCTTTGGAAATTCAGATATGTCTGCTCCAGCTACAAAGGCCTTATCCCCAGCACCAGTAATTACTAGTACCCTGGCGAGGTTTTCTTTATAAATCCTATCTATTACATCTTCTATTTCACCCAATGTCTCAGGATTTAATGCATTTAATACCTTGGGCCTATTAATAGTTAACACAGCCACATTTTCTTTTACTTCAAAGAGTACATTTTTATAGTCCATAGCTACCTCCTTGTTTTATGCGTTTTACATGAAGTTGATATATATGATTTTTTTATTTCTGTCTATAAGCAGAGATATAAAATATTTTCTCTTTCTGCTAACATTGTGCTTAAGTACGGTTTTATAGGGTAATGTAGAATTTAACAAGAAAAATTTGAAAGCAAGGATATCTAGTTGAAAGTAACATTAAAAAGTTGTATGCAACACACATTTGAATATTTAACGCTATTATCTTTTTTCAGTCTGAAATCAAATATGGTTAAAATTTTTAAAAAGGTTTTTAGAAGGTCAGATCAGGTGGTTGTGCAAACTAAAATAATCTAGGGGGATATTTATGAAAGTAGTTTATGGCGTATGGGGAGATAGGGTGATAGATAATCGCCACCTACCCCATGATCAAATTCCAGATGAGCCAGGTTTTGATGGCTTGGATATATCAAAAAAAGGCAAAAAGACCCTTGGGTTTGTTGCCTGGAATGGATTTTTGGTGTTTGATAACTCAGTAGATTTAATTGACCTTTTGAGAAAATATGTGGAGATTATCCAAAGGGATGTATCATGTGGAAAGTGCACTCCTTGCAGGTTAGGCACCAAGGTGGCAATGGATGTTTTAATGCGTATAGTTGAAGGTGTTGGTCGGGAAAATGATTTAAAAATATTGGAAAAAATGGTGGAGCTTACATATGATGCTTCTATGTGTGAGTTGGGACATACGTCCCTAATTCCCCTTGGAAAGGCATTGACTCATTTTAGGGATATATTTTTGAGCTCTTTGAAGACAAAAAATGAGATAGACACCTTAGATTATAGATGGAAAGTAACTGCCCCTTGTATAGAGGCATGCCCAATTCAAATAGATATACCTCAATATATTGAGTACATAAAAAGGGGATATTATTCACTTTCTCTTTTGACCATTCAGGAAAAGAATCCATTATCTTCTATATGTGGTAGGATTTGTGTGGCATTTTGTGAGCATGCATGCAGGAGAAGACAAATTGACTCTCCCATTGCTATAAAACATTTAAAGAGATTTGTATCTGATTGGGTATATGATTTGGAAAAAGAAGATCCTTATAAAGCATTATCCAAGGAGCCTCCAAAGGGGAAAAAGGTCGCCATAGTTGGTGCTGGTCCTGCAGGTCTGACAAGTGCTCACTTTTTACTTAAAAATGGATATGACGTACACATTTTTGAAGCAACAGACCGAATTGGTGGGATGATGATGTGGGGAATCCCTGAATATAGACTTCCTAAAGAAGTTGTAAACAGGGATGTAAGATTAATTAAAGACCTTGGTGCAGAGATATACTATAACAAGGCCCTTGGTGAGGATTTTACACTCAAAGAATTAAAAGAAAAATATGACGCAGTATTTATAAGTATTGGTGCCAAAAAGACCAGAAGACTTGGCATACCTGGAGAGGAGTTAAATCCAGAAGGATATTATGAGGCCCTCGAATTCTTAAGAAAATATAATAATAACGAGCCTGTTAAGCTGGGTAAAAAAGCAATTGTTGTTGGAGCTGGTAATGTTGCCATGGATTGTTGTAGGTCATTAAGAAGGCTTGGTGTAGAAGAAGTATTAGTGGTCTATAGAAGGACTGAAAAAGAGATGCCTGCACATAAGGAAGAATATGAAGCTGCCTTAAGAGAAGGAGTTAAATTTCAATTTCTCCAAAATCCCACAAGGATTATTGTTGAAGATGGAAAGATAGTTGGAGTTGAGCTTGTAAAGATGAAATTAGGTGAGCCAGATGCATCAGGAAGGAGGAGACCAGAGGTGATTGAGGGTTCAGAGTTTGTAATTGAGACAGATATGCTCATTCCTGCCATTGGACAACAGATTGATCTAAGTTGGCTGGACAATGAGAAAGACATAAAAATAAAAAAGACAAAACGGAATACTATAGTCGTTGATAAAGATACCCTCATGACTGATGAAGAGGGAATTTTTGCTGGTGGAGACTGTGTCTTGGGTCCTGCAACATTAATTCAAGCTGCAGCGCAAGGAAAGAGGGCCGCAACATACATTGACCAATACCTAAGATATGGTAAATTTGAGATAAAAGATTCTCAAATGATATCTGATATGTTGAAAGATACTGGCCTTTTTACAGAATCCCAATTTGTGGATTATTTTGAATCAGAAATAAACAAAAAGATGTTAATAGAAGAGACCCCCCTTATTATTAAGAAAAAGGCGGATCCAGAAAATATAATTATAACACC
>JAMOQN010000208.1 GCA_027063985.1 Desulfohalobiaceae bacterium | reverse complement strand
AAGAGCCATCATCTACAACGATTAGTTCAAAATCCTTATATGTCTGATTTAATACAGATAAAATAGCCCTTTTTACTAAATTGGCCCTATTAAAGGTTGGAATAATTACTGATACCGTCATGAGAAAGCTATGAATAAATTAAAGATTTTCCTGTTTGATTATTTCTCTAAAGAATTTTTAATTTCTCCAGAGACACTGGAGTTTTTTGAGATAAATTATGAATGTGTCAGTCCAAAAGAACTAGAAAAATTACTTAAACAAGAACCCCATCTAATAAAACTCATAGTATATCCAGATGAAACATTTAAACAAACCTTTTATAAAATCGCACCACCAAATGCATCAAATGAAATTATAAGCTATTACTCTACATATTTAAGAGAAAATATCAAACATATCAATATTATTGTAAATCAAGAACAGATAATCTGGTATCCATATGATAATTTTTTTCAAGATTTCTTTTTATCTATAAAATGGAATATTGAGATTCCAGATAATATTGTAAAAGTTATTGAAGGAGTAAATTCAAACATTTATGCAAAAATCATTTTTAAATTAAAACAAGCAAAGATCTCCTGGAATGACAATGTGGTATCCTTTTTTGAGATGTTTTTTATAAAGTTTAAATCAAGACACGATTTAGAAGAACTAATAGATCTAATTCTGTGCTTTTTCAATTATGATACAACTATTTTTGATTTAAAAACTCTTCTTATTAAACGTCTAGCCACTATTAGACAATATCTAAGTTCAGCGATTTCCACATCTGAAAAAATAGACAAAATGGGTCTGGAATTTGTACTCACATCAAAAATACCAGTCCTTGATGTAAACAGAGAACAACTTGAAAGGGAATCTATACTATTACAGGAGATGGTGCATAATTTATTTCCAGACCTCAATGTTTAAAAAATTTGTTTTAATACCTCCTGATTAGTATCTATATCCCCGCCACCTTTATATGTACTTTCTTCCCCAGATATTTCTTTTGGTTCCGTGCCTATAATAAAAGGGAGAATATAACTCTCCTTTGTATTAGGACCTGCAAGTTTTCCATTTTTTGCGTCTATTCTCGCCATTATTATCCCAGGGGGTTTTTTAAAATCCTCTATAGGATAATCTTTTTCTACCTGTTTTCTGTATTTAACAAAGATTGGACACGCAGCCCTGGAGCCTGTTTCATACTTTCCCATTGGAGCAGGCACGTCAAAACCCACATATACACCAGTTAATAGATAAGGAGTAAACCCCATAAACCATGCGTCCTTTTGTTCATCTGTTGTACCAGTCTTTCCAGCAATTGGTCTTTTTAATACCCTTGCCCTCCACCCTGTACCATACTTCACAACCTGTTGCATTAAATAGTCCATGATATATGCATTTTGGGGAGTTATGGCCTTTTTTATTATAGGCCTTATGGTCTCTACTTCTCTGCCAAATGAATCTTTTATCTCTTTTATTATTATTGGATCTATTATTGTCCCAAGCCTTGCAAATCCAGTGTAAGCCTTACATAGATTGAACAAAGATACAGAAGCAGTTCCCAGGGCAACAGATAGATTTCTTGGAAAATCTGCCTCAAGTCCCATTTTCTTTGCCCTCTGGATAATTACATCTATGCCAATTTTCATGGCAATCCTGATGGTAACCAGATTTCTGGAATAAACTAAGGCTGTTCTAAACAGGGTTGGACCATATATAGTCTTTTCATAGTTTTCAGGCCGCCATATAGTATTTGTGTGAACATCTCTATACACAATTGGAGCATCTAATATTATAGAAGCTGCTGTGTACCCATGATCCAGGGCAGCTGAATAGACAATTGGTTTAAATGCAGAACCTGTCTGTCTTTTTGCCTGAATTGCCCTATCAAATTGACTGCGGCTAAAATCATAACCACCAACAAGGGCTAGGACCTCACCTGAGTTTGGATCTAAAGATACTATTGCCCCTTCAACCAAAGGCTCCTGCTCAAGATTTAAAATAATGTCACTATTTTTATCTATCTTATTGAAGGATGCATACACCACATCGCCGACTTTCAATACCTTAGTTGCATCTTTTATTTTTGGGACTTCTTCTGGTGCTTTTTCAGGATTTATTTTTCTACACCATGACATTGATTTAACAGGGATAAAGCCAGTATAGTTCCCAAATCTTACCCTGGCCCCCTTTTTTTCTACCCTGGTTACAACCACTTTTATCCATTTACCTTCCTTTAGATCTTCTAAAGATTTTTCAGACTCCATATTTAAAAATTCATTGATATTTTTTAAATGGTCAATTGGTCCCCTAAAGCCACGTCTTTTAGTAGAAGCTATAAGTCCTGCCTTAATGGCCTTTTCTGCTGCTATTTCATGTTTTATATCCATCGTTGTATACACGGAAAGTCCACCGCAATAAGTTCTATCCTCTCCATATCTTTTGATCAAAAATCTCCTTACCTCCTCTAAAAAATAAGGTCCTATTTTCCATGAGGGATCGTTCATTTTCTTCAATTCAATTGGATAGTTAAGGGCATCATCGTAATCTTGTTTTGTAATCATCCCAAGTTTCAACATCCTGTTTAGCACATACTTTTGCCTAATCTTTGCCCTATATAAATGTTTGTATGGATTGTAATAAGAAGGGGCCTTTGGAAGACCAGCAAGTAAAGCTGCTTCAGCCAGACTTAGGTCTTTTGCATGTTTTCCAAAATATGTCCTGGCAGCAGCTTCAACTCCGTAGGCACCTGCACCAAGATATATTTGCGTAAGATATATGGTTAGTATCTCATCTTTGGTCAAATATTTTTCTAGTCTATATGCAAGTATAGCTTCCCTGATTTTCCTCTTATAACTCTTCTCAGGACTGAGTAATATGGATTTAACCACCTGTTGGGTGATTGTTGAGCCCCCTTGCACTATTGTACCAGCCTCTATATTTTTAATAGCTGCCCTCAAAATCCCCATAAAATCAATTCCCTTGTGGTGATAAAATTCACTGTCCTCTGCAGCTATAAATGCATTTTTAACGTAAGCGGGTACATCTTTTATGGAAAACAAAAACCTGTTTTGTTTGTAAAAATATCCAATGACTTTGTTATTGCGCGAATAGACTGTAGTGGTGAGACAGGGGCTGTAATCTGTGATCTTCTCAATTTTGGGAAGCCCCTTTGATATCCAAAGATAACCACCAATTATAAATCCAGCTCCCAACAATGCGAGAGTTAAAAATAATAGGATAATAATTTTTATATATTTCATTTTTTCCAAAAACTAAAGCCCATTAAAGGTAAGTCTGCCTTTTCCAAGGAGATCATGTAGATGAACAACGCCCTTAACAACCATATTATTATCAACAACAGGAAGCACAGTAATCTCTGCCTGTTCCATGATATCCAGCATCCTTGCTCCAGTCTCTCCTTCCCTTCCAAATCTGGGATTTTTGGTCATAAAATCTTTAACAATACCATCTAAATCCAGTATATTTTTGACCACCATGCGTCTTATATCGCCATCTGTAATAATCCCTTTTAATCTATTCTTTTCATCAACCACAATCACACATCCAAGGCCACCTTTATCAATGAGCTCAATGGCGTCTTTTAATTTTGTATTAAGGTAAGCAATAGGCAAATTATCCCGTTGCATTATCTCATTTATGTCCATTGACAGCCTTCTTCCCAGATCACCACCAGGGTGAAATCTCTTAAAATCCTCTTTTTTAAATTCCTTCCACCTGGTCAATGAAACTGCTATTGCATCTCCAAGGGCTAAAGTAGCAGTGGTAGATGCAGTTGGCGCAAGGTTTAGGGTACACGCCTCCCTTGGCACAAAAATAGACAGAACAAAATCACTCATTTTTGCCAATGTAGAATCCCTTTTTGCCGTGAGGGCAACGATCTTAAGCCCAAGGCTTTTTAATACTGGAATTATAGCGTTTAGCTCGTCTGTCTCCCCACTATTTGAGATTGCAAGCACCACGTCTTCTTTTTGTATCATGCCCAGATCACCATGTGCCCCTTCAACAGGGTGCAGGAAAAACGCAGGTGTCCCTGTACTGCTTAAAGTAGCTGCAATCTTTCTCCCAACAAGACCTGATTTACCGATTCCAGTTACAACTATTCTGCCTTTGCAGGATGCAAGCAACTTCAGGACACTGTAAAATTCCCTGTCTAAATTTTTTTTGACCTCTAAAATACCTTCAACTTCTATATCCAAGACTTCTCTTGCAAATTCCACCCACTCATCTGGGGAACGCCCCTTCATCTT
>JAMOQN010000207.1 GCA_027063985.1 Desulfohalobiaceae bacterium | reverse complement strand
GCCTTAAGAAGGCCATCAAGGGAGAGGTAATGTAGGGAATCAAGGCCAATAAACTTCTCAATATCTTTGACCTCATGGTTTCCAGCAATAAGTTCTCCTTTAGAAGAAAAATCAATTCCATAAAAGCAGGGAAATTTTATGGGAGGACAACTGACCCGCATGTGAAGTTCCCTTGCTCCTAACTCCCTCAATTTTTTTATCCTTGTCCTTATTGTAGTTCCTCTAACAATGGAATCTTCAACAATAACTATCCGTTTGTTCTTTATCATCTCTTTTACTGGGTTTAATTTCATCCTTACGCCAAAATCCCTCATATCTTGTGATGGTTGGATAAATGTCCTTCCCACATAATGATTTCTTATCATAGCATTTTCATAGGGAATTAAAGACTTTTGGGCATATCCAACTGCTGCATATACCCCTGAATCTGGAAAAGGCATACAAAAGTCCGCTTCAACTGGCGCCTCCTCTGCTAGAGCCATTCCCATCTTCTTCCTTGCCACATAAACATTCTTGCCAAATACAACAGAATCTGGTCTGGCAAAATATATAAGCTCAAATATACATGCACGTCTGTTTGGTATTTTCTTGGTCAAAGAGTAACTCTTTAGATGTCCATTATCAATTACTATCATCTCCCCAGGTTCTATCTCCCGCAAATACTCAGCTTCCATAAGGTCTAATGCACATGTCTCAGAGGATAACACATAGCTTGTACCCATCCTGCCTAATACCAGAGGTCTGAATCCGTGGGGGTCCCTTAATCCAATAAGCTTATCGTTCACTAGCATAACCAATGAATATGCCCCTTTCACTTTGGCACATGCAGCAATTATAGCCTCCTCTATATCCTTTGAACACATCTCATGGGCAATTAAGTGGACAAATATCTCACTGTCCATTGTGGTCTGAAACAGGGAGCCTCTATTTTCGAGTTCTTTTCTTAATGAAATAGTATTTACCAGATTACCATTATGCCCAATTGCCATGTGAATACCTTTAAAATACGTAATAAATGGCTGGACATTTCTAAGTAATGATGCGCCAGTTGTAGAATAACGCACATGTCCAATGGCAATATTTCCTTTTAACTCTTTAGAGAGGTGTCTTTCATTAAACACTTCAGCAACCAGACCCATGCCTCTCTCTTCCCTTAATTTCTTCCCATCCCACGTAACTATTCCAGCCCCTTCCTGCCCCCTGTGCTGCAGGGCATATAGTCCGAAATATGCAAGCCTTGCTGCTTCTTTGTGATTATATATGCCAATTAGTCCACAGGATTCTTTTTTCATTTATTTTTCTCCACTATAGTATTCCTGAATAGAACGAACCTGATATCCTTTGCCCTGTTTAAGTTCTTTTAGGGCCATAACCATTGCCTTGGCTGCTGCCACTGTGGTTGTATAAGGGATATTGTAAAGCAGGGTAGCACGCCTAAGAGAAGAAGAATCCCTTGCTGTGAGTTTACCTGACTTGGTATTTATAATCAGGTCAACTTCTCTGTTTTTAATCATATCCAGGATATTGGGGCGGCCCTCATATACCTTGTTTACTATTTTAGGCCTCACACCATATTTTTCTAAAAAACCAGCAGTCCCTCTTGTTGCAACTAGTTCAAAACCAAGCGCTTCAAAACCCTTTGCAACCTCCACAATCTTTGGTTTATCTCTATCATTTACTGAAATAAATACCCTACCCTCTTTAGGCAGGATCTGACCAGCTCCAGCCTGTGCCTTTAAAAAGGACATACCAAAACTAAGGTCAATGCCCATAACCTCACCAGTTGACCTCATCTCTGGACCTAAAAATACATCTACTCCAGGGAACCTATTAAATGGAAGTACCACTTCTTTAATGGAAATAAATCCCCACCTTCTCTTTGACCAGGGATCCAGTTCTTTCAAACTATGTCCCATCATCACATATGTGGCAAACTTTGCCAGGGGCACACCAGTTGCCTTGGATACAAAGGGCACTGTCCTAGATGCCCTGGGATTTACCTCAAGGACAAATATCTCACCATCCTTAATTGCATATTGAATATTCATAAGCCCAACAACATTTAGCTCTTTTGCAAGGGCTACTGTCATATGGTGTATCTGTTCTTTTATCTCATCAGACAATGTATGGGGCGGGATAACGCATGCAGAATCCCCTGAATGGATCCCTGCCTCTTCAATATGTTCCATTATACCAGCAACATACACATCTTTTCCATCTGATAGGGCATCCACATCTATTTCTATTGCATCTTCCAAAAATTTATCCAGCAATATAGGGTGATCTGGACTGATTACAACAGCTTCTCGAAAATAGGACCTTAATTCAGATTCATCATAAACAATCTCCATAGCCCTGCCACCAAGCACATAAGATGGCCTCACCACAAGGGGATATCCTATATCTTTTGCAAGTTTAATGGCTTCTTCTTCTTTGGTTGCTGTTGCATTAACAGGTTGCTTTAGATGGAGCTTCTGGATCAATTCCTTAAAACGCTCCCTATCCTCCGCCCTATCAATACTATCAGGGGAAGTTCCAAGTATGTTTACCCCGGCCCTCATTAAGGGCACTGCAAGATTTAATGGTGTTTGTCCTCCAAATTGGACTATTACGCCATAGGGTTTTTCCTGTTCAACAATATTTAAGACATCCTCAAAGGTTAAGGGTTCAAAATAGAGCTTGTCTGAAGTATCATAATCTGTACTAACAGTTTCTGGATTGGAATTTACCATTATTGTCTCTATGCCAAGCTCTTTTAATGCAAAGGATGCATGCACACAACAATAGTCAAACTCTATTCCCTGACCAATCCTATTTGGTCCACCACCTAAGATCATAACCTTTTTTCTATCTGTTATCCTTGCCTCATTCTCTTTTTCATAGGTGGAATAATAATAGGGAGTATATGCCTCAAACTCAGCCGCACAAGTATCAACCAATTTGTATGTGGGATTAATATCTACAGATTTTCTTAAATTTCTTATAGACAACTCATCTAAGTTTAAGCAAAGACCAAGCTGTTTATCAGAAAAGCCCAGCTCCTTTGCCCTTTTTAACATATAAAAATCTTCTTCATCTTTAAAGGCAGGAGATTTCTTTGCCCATTTTTTTAATTTATTTTCAAAATCCACAATTTCTCTTATTTGTCTTACAAACCATGGATCAATATATGATTCTTTGTATATCTCCTCATCTGATAAACCAGCCATTATAGCATATCTGAGATACTGGACCCTGTTTGAATTAGGGGTCCTCAATTTATTTAAAATTTCTTCTTTTGAAGGGATGTTATCATCTAATTTAGA
>JAMOQN010000206.1 GCA_027063985.1 Desulfohalobiaceae bacterium | reverse complement strand
TATGCAGGGACCTTGTCTATAAAAACTATGGGATAAAACCGCGACGCAATTATAACCTCTGACGCACCCAGAGGCACAATGTGCACTTTTTGAGCAAATTCAAAAGAATTTTGCTGAAGAAAACGAATATCCTCGTGTTTCTCAACCTCCAACACCTCTACTTTATTAAATAACATCCCAATCTCCTCCTTTGCTTATTCGGATTTTCTTAAGCTGAAGCTATTTAGATGTCAAGGAGTTATTTAGTGAACAGCAATAATCAGTGAACAGTGAACAGTGAACAGAAAGAGGGAAGAGTAGTGAACCAATAACCAATAAACCAATAACCAATACACCAAGAACGGTGATTCGTGAATAGCACGTAGGGGCGGATTCCATATCCGCCCACCGATTCCATATCTGCCCAATTGATTCGGGATTCGTGATTCGTGATTTGGGAATAAGAAGACGGGTGGATGGGTGGATGGGTTGATGGGTGGACGATGCACCAATAACCGTGAACCGTGATTCGTCATTCGTGAATAGGACGTAGGGGCGGATTCCATATCCGCCCACCGATTCCATATTTGCCCACGTAGGGGCAATTCATGAATTGCCCCTACATCCCTATGCTGGTGTAGTGGTGTATTGGTGTAGTGGTTATTGGTGTATTGGTGTAGTAGTATATTGGTGTACTGGTTATTGGTGTAGTGATTCACCCCTTTTTCTGTTCACTGTTCACTGTTCACTGTTCACTAACAATCGTTCACTGTTCACTGTTCACTAATTACCGTTCACTGTTCACTAATCACAAACAACACATTTATTATAACACCAAGAATAGGATTTATGAGCATAATTTCTTTCAGCCTTATTGGGTGGTCGCTCTTTATTAGCCTTTGATTTAAAATAAGACACAAAATGACCACTAAAGATATTCCTCCCAATATCTCCCAGACCATCAAAGGAACTTGTTTAATATTACCAAAGAGCAAGAAATCTTTAAAAATTAAAATTGTCAGAAAAAATATCAGACCATATGACCATCTAGCACACGCGGGAATGGAAAATTTATAATAATCCCTCCCAAAATCATCTTTATTTCTCCTGAGCATTAGATAAAAAGTCCCATATAGAGATGCAGTACCAATAGACATAAATAAATAAGACCAGAATATTAACACTGGATGTATGTCCTTGGGAATTAGGAGATTATTAATCTCTAAATTAAAATTTAATGCATTGCTCTTAAAATAGTAAAACTTAAACATTACTGATGCGTATATTCCAGTCCATAACAAAATATTTATAATTGCTAAAATTAATATGAAAATTCCACTATATTTTTTAAGACTGTTTTTCAATAAATATAAAATAATTAACAAAAAAATGGCTCCACCTATTAAGGAAACATCAATTTGGATAAAAGGGTTTTGTAAAAAGAATTCTTTTATTTGTGCAAATTGCACTTTCAATTTTAAAACATAGATTAAAGAATAAATAAATGAAACATCTAATATTAAAAATACAACAAAGGAGAAAAAACTCATTCTGAGCATCTGAATAGAGAGTTTTTCATAAAATTTGATCTTCTTTATTTTTCCCAACAACATGGAGAAAAGAGAAATTAAAAGACCTCCACTAAAAATTCCAAAAACAAAGGTCAAAATTCCCCAAGGAATTGTCAAACCTAAACACCTGTGCAAAACTTCACCACCCATTAAAATCCTCCTTGTAAAACTGGTGAGTGCAAAGTTATTGTTGCATTGATAATTGACTTTTTATACATTTGACACCACGTAAGTTATCAAAAAGGTTTCAAGATGACCTTAAACTCTTAAACCCTAAACATCAAGTATTTAACATATACATAAGTAGCGAAAAAAATAGGGCCGTATTCATGGACAACAAAGAACTTTTCTATTCATTAGTGTTAAAACATACCCCAGGGATCGGGCCCAGGACGTGGAAAAAATTAATTGAAGTGTTTAAATCTGCCCAAAATGCTGTTGCCAACTCTCATATGTGGAACTCCATTGGGATTTCATCATCAGTTGTTAATGCCCTGAATAAAAAAACATGGAGAAAAAAGGTATCAAAGGAGATAGAGCTCATCAAAAAATCTAAATCAAAATATCTTCTTCTATCTGATCCAGAATATCCCACGCAACTCTTTGAGATCCCTGATCCACCAATAATAATCTACTATGAAGGGAATTTGTCCCTTTTAAAAAATCCCTGCATAGCCATTGTTGGAGCTAGAAAAATAGATACCCTTAGCCAGAAACTCACACTGTCCATTGCAACTAATCTCTCAAAAAAGGGAATCACAATTGTATCAGGCCTGGCAGTGGGAGTTGATACCATTGCCCACAGGGGCGGACTAAAGCACAAGGGATCAACCATAGCCGTGTTGGGAACAGGCATTGATGTAAACTATCCTGCACCAAACGTATATCTAAAGGAAACCATAAAAAAATCTGGATTAGTTATATCTGAGTTTCCATCGTCAACACCGCCTGCTTCAGAAAATTTCCCCATAAGAAACAGGATCATAAGTGGGATCAGTCTGGGAGTCCTTGTGGTTCAGGCAGCTAAAAAAAGTGGAAGCTTGATTACAGCCTCTTGTGCCCTAGAGCAAAACAGAATGGTATTTTCCATACCTGGACCAATAGACAATCCTGCTTTTGAAGGGAATAATGAACTTATAAAAAATGGCGCAATACTCATCACAAATGCTGAGGATATTTTATCTGAGATCAAATATCAAGTTGACCAATCAACATGGTCCCAGGACAAAAATCATGAAGAGAAACCTACCCACCAGCAAGATCATGGGATTTTAAATAATCTGAGTAAAAAAATACTGGATTTTATCAAAAATAAAGGCGAAGCTGGAATTGAACAGATGTGTGATGACCTTGACATAGGGCCATCAGAACTCACATCTCAGCTAATTCAACTGGAAGTGGAAGGAAAGGTAAAAAGGGATATGACCAATAAATATTATATTCCAAATTAAGGAAAAAAAATGCAAAAAATACCCCTGGACAAGGCAAAGGCTGGAATGGTTTTGGCGAAACCTGTATTAAAAGAAAATGGCATGGTATTAATAGCTGAAGGAACTGAACTCAAGGAAAACCACTTTTCTATTTTAAAAAAACAGGGAATAAAATTCATTGTAGTAAAAGGAACTCCCCTGGATCTAGGTGAAGGGGCCTATGGATTTTCTTTAAAAAAAAGGCTTGATAGACTTGATTATCTCTTTAGAAAACATCAAAACGACCCCTGGATGCAAAAGGTAAAGGAATTTTTCAAAGTTTATTTTACATATCAGATCAAAAAAAGTAAGACCGAAAAATAAGGGCAAGGGGAACAAGACTCAATATGGAAGACTTAAGGACTAAAAGAAAAGGAAAGATATTGGCGGTAAAAGATCTACCCACACTGCCACCTGTGTTAGACGAAATTACAAAGATGATAGAAGATGAGCACTGCACCCCAAAGCAAATAGCTGAAGTAATCGCCAAAGACCAGGTCCTTTCTGCAAAGGTATTAAAAATGGTAAATTCCCCTGTCTATGGATTTCCAAGAAGGATCACTACTATCCAGCATGCAATTGTACTCCTTGGCTTTAACGTAATTAGAGGTATAATTATCTCAACATCGGTGTTTGATGTAATGAGTCAGGCCATGGTTGGACTGTGGGAACATAGCCTGGGATGCGCCACAATATCAAAGATCATTGCTGAAGAATTAGGGCTAAAAGACCCTGAAGAATTCGCTGTAGCAGGACTTTTGCACGATATAGGCAAGGTAGTAATTGCAATTCAACTCCCTGAGGAAAAAGAAGAAATACAAAAATTAGTAGCAAAAGAAGATATTACATATCTGGAGGCAGAAAAAAAAGTACTGGGATTTGGGCACGACAGGGTTAATAGCTGGCTTGCTGACCATTGGAACCTGCCCCTCCCAACAAAAGTTGCACTTACATATCACCATAATCCAGAATCTGCTGAGTTCTATGAAAAATTTGCAAAAATAGTTCATGTCGCTGATTTTATTACCAAGGTACTAGAGATTGGAAATAGTGGAGATGAGCTGTTAAATACACTCTCTAAAAAGGATTTTGTGGATATTGGCCTCAGTTTTAAAAAACTTGCAAAAATAATGGATAGGGTGTTAGAAGATATAATAGAAGTATTAACGTTTATCCCTAAGTAGAAAAATTATGCAAAACAACACTCAAGAGTTCTTTTTAATATCTCCAGACGAAACAATTTATTTAATATTTGACAAATTCCTTAAACAAAAAGGTAGCCTGGTTCAATTTAACGAGGGCAAACCTGCCATAGACAGGATACTGCAAACCCCTCCAGCAATGATAATACTTGATATAAAAATAGAAGATATCTCATATCTGGAAATGATTAAACTAATAAAAGGCGAAAATGTATATCTACAAATACCCTTGATCTTATGTCTGGATAAAGAAATTCCAAAAGAAATTGAAAATATGTCTGTGTTTGATCTAGATATAGATGACTTTATCCTAAGACCCATAAACCCTAAAGAAGCAAAAATTAGACTGGAATTAACCGCATGCAAGGCGTCTAAATTCTTAGATGCAAATCCCCTTACCAAATTACCTGGCAATACCACCATTATACAGAAGATCCAAAAACTACTTGATGCAAAAAGGGATTTTGCCCTTGGATATGTAGATCTAGATTTTTTTAAATCATACAATGACAAATATGGCTTTTCCAGGGGCGATGAAGTACTTATGATGACCGCAAGAATAATCGTAAATACTGTAAAAGAAGAATGTGGTGCTGAAGGATTTGTTGGACATGTTGGTGGTGATGATTATGTCTTTATTGTCCCTGTAAACAAGGCAGAAGATGTTTGCAAAAAAATAATAAAAAATTTTGATGCAATAATACCCTATTTTTATGATCCAACAGACAAGGAAAGGGGATATATAATATCCAAAAATAGACAGGGTAAAATAGAAAAATTTCCATTAATGGCTATTTCAATAGGGGTTGTTTTTAACATCAATGGAAGACTAAAACACTACGGAGAAGCATCGCAAATAGCAGTGAATCTTAAAAAAATAGCAAAAAAATCTCAAAAAAGTACATATATTATAGATAGACGTAGAAATGAATAAATACCTAAGTAGTTATCTCTCCTATTTAAAGGGTCAGAGGGGGTTTTCCAGTGCCACATATAGGGCGTATAAAACAGACCTATTATCATTTGAACAATATTTAAAAGATAATTTTTCCATTACCTTTGACAAAGTAGATAAAATTTCAAAAAAACATATTACATCTTTTTTAAAGACCTTGCATGTTCAAGGCGTAAAAAAGACTACTATTTCAAGAAAATTATCTTCCCTGCGGGGCTTTTTTAAATTTCTTGAAAGAAAAAAAGTTATAAATAAAAATCCCATAATTGGTATTTCCAATCCAAAAACATCAAAGCACCACCCCAAAATACTTAATGTAGATCAAATAACAAAACTCCTGGACAATACCCAGGACAACTCACCCAAAGGACTTAGAAATAGGGCATTACTTGAGCTCTTATATGGATCGGGCTTGAGGATTAGTGAAGCACTGGCATTGGATATAGATGACATAGATCTCAGCCAGGAGATTATAAAAATAAAAGGTAAAGGAAACAAAGAGAGGATTGTCCCCATAACCTCAAGGTGCAGAGAACTTATTCTCAGATATTTAGAACAGAGAAACGCATTTAATCCTAAGAATGGGACCAAATCACTATTTTTAGGTATAAGGGGTAAAAGACTAAATAGGCGGGAGGCACTTAGGATTGTTGAAAATGCCTGCATGAAGATCTCACTCCCAGTCTTAATATCTCCCCATACCTTGAGACATTCCTTTGCCACACACATGCTGGAATCAGGGGCTGATTTAAGGGTAGTTCAAAAATTACTGGGCCACTCTAGGCTCTCTACAACACAGAGATATACCCATATAACCATGGGAAAAATCGCCCACATATATGACAAGGCCCATCCCAGGGCAAAAAAGAAGACCTAAAATTTTTTTTTAAAATGCGCTAGTTGAAAATTGCAAAAATAAATTATGTGGGATAAACTATTTCTATGTAGATAAAAAAATGGTCAACAATAAAAATCAAGTGACTCATAGATGAAATTAACCTGGGAACAGACCTTTTCATTAGTAAATAACTATAAGTGGAAAGACCTTTATACCTTAAGCCGTCCTAACTATTTTTCAACATTAAATGATCTAATCAAATATCTGGACATTGTGCACATAAAATTTTGTTTAATTAAGCCATTTTTTGAAAACAAAGACTCTTATCCCTTGGTAAGTCCCCAGGAACTTCTTCCATCATTTGAGCCTGCTTTAGAAGAGTACTCTTTCTTACCTGGTTTTAGTTTAGTGGCCTTTGATAGGCCCATTGATTATTTTAATGAAGTATTTCAATTTGACCTTTTACACTGTATAGAAGACGCAATTACTGAGATAAGTGGGCCAGCAGCCCCTTATGAGCCAGCTATAGTCCAACATAACCTTTCTCTATTTTTGAGCAGATTACCCAGAAAATTTCACGACTCTCTAAAAAAAGATCCATTTAGCAAATTCATTACAAATATACTTACTTATCCAAAATTAATCCCCTATCTTTTAAACATGGACAGGGCACATGTAATTGCAAAAAACACCCATGGAAAATTTTATTTTGCAGGGGTATATGCATCATTTCCCTCTGATCTGGACACAGAGTTAAAGAGATTTGGTTTGAAAATCGGCAAGTTCCAGCCAGGGGACAACAGACTCTATGAAATTAACCGCCTTTTTGTATATCAATTTCTAATGGAATTATATGGATTTCCAATTGCATCTGAAAGGCGAACATCTTCAGCGCTATTTGCCAGAAAGTTATTTAAGATGGGAGAAGATTTTTTAATAAGGGTCATGGGACAGTCAGACAGGACAATTACATCGTTGTATAGATCTAAAGATTCCAGATTATACCCAAAAGTGGAAAAAATTGCCCTGGTAAGCCTTAGTAAAAAACAAAGAGACAAAATACAACAATTAAAAAAATTGGGCCTGCTTGTATCTGAGGATCCGCCCTGCGTGATACTCAAGGTGCACTATAAACAACACAAATATGACCCCAATAATGTAAGGACAGACAGGGCACTTTCTGTTCTCAAACAAGAAATAATACACCCAATAACTGGAGAAATAAATAATGAATTCAACATCATAAAAGACATAAACCTCATGACATATGTTTTAAACGACATTGTAAAGGGTGAATACACTGGTAAGATCAAATATAAACGAAATGAAATAGTAGAAAATACCGAAACCCACGAAAAACGCTTAAAATTTCTCTACGCATGGCTAAATAAACATCGCAGAAGGATAATTGGATATTCAGATGAATTCTATCATAACATCACCAAGGTCCTGGACAACTATCTCTTAAATTCAGAAAACTATGAAATATTCCAAAAACATATGGATATATTTCAAGAAGTCTGGAAAGAATACTCTTATATACAACAGGCGAGAAAAGTAAAACTTATGGAAGAGTTGTCTCAAAGAATATATAAAGGAAATAAAATAAGTTACTTAGAAGCCCTTACCAAACTCAAGGAAATAGCACAGGATTTCAAATTTGAAAGTGTCATGTACTTTGAAAATCTGTTAGAACATGTAATTTATTTATGTGAGAGTGTATTAAATGATAAAT